>NZ_JBEPPZ010000011.1:0-126220 GCF_040547565.1 Marinobacterium sp. MBR-109 | reverse complement strand
GGCGACGTTACCGATGGCTCTACTCTGGCCGACAGTGGATCGGTCACCTTCACCGATGTGGATCTGACAGATCGCCCGACCGCTACGGAAGCGACCAAGACCGTGACAGCGAAGCTTGCGGATGGCACGACCGATCTGACATTGACTGATGACCAGCGTACCGCCCTCGAAAACGCGTTCAGCATTTCGGCTGATGCGAGCAATGACAACAACGGCACGATTAACTGGGATTACACCATTGATGCGGGTGATCTGGAGTTTCTGGCGGAAGGTGAGGTGGTGACGGCGGTCTTCACCATTACCGTTGATGACGGGCAGGGTGGCAGGGCAACTCAGGATGTGACTGTCACACTGACCGGCAGCAACGACCAACCTGAGATCCAGGTCGTGGATGTGCAGGGCGACGTTACCGATGGCTCTACTCTGGCCGACAGTGGATCGGTCACCTTCACCGATGTGGATCTGACAGATCGCCCGACCGCTACGGAAGCGACAAAGACCGTGGCAGCGAAGCGTGCGGATGGCACGACCGACCTGACGCTGACGGGTGACCAGCGTACCGTCCTCGAAAACGCGTTCAGCATTTCGGCTAATGCGGGCAATGACAACAACGGCACGATCAACTGGGCGTACGACATCGATGCCGCTGATCTGGAGTTTCTGGCGGAGGGTGAAGAGGTTACAGCCGTATTCACCATTACCGTGGATGATGGTCAGGGCGGAACGGATACGCAGGATGTGACCGTGACGCTGACCGGCAACAACGACCAACCTGAGATCCAGGTCGTGGATGTGCAGGGCGACATTACCGATGGCTCTACTCTGGCCGACAGTGGTTCGGTCACCTTCACCGATGTGGATCTGACAGATCGCCCGACCGCTACGGAAGCGACAAAGACCGTGACAGCGAAGCGTGCGGATGGCACGACCGACCTGACGCTGACGGGTGACCAGCGTACCGCCCTCGAAAACGCGTTCAGCATTTCGGCTGATGCGGGCAATGACAACAACGGCACGATCAACTGGGCGTACGACATCGATGCGGGTGATCTGGAGTTTCTGGCGGAGGGTGAAGAGGTTACAGCCGTATTCACCATTACCGTGGATGATGGTCAGGGCGGAACGGATACGCAGGATGTGACCGTGACGCTGACCGGCAGCAACGACCAACCTGAGATCCAGGTCGTGGATGTGCAGGGCGACATTACCGATGGCTCTACTCTGGCCGACAGTGGATCGGTCACCTTCACCGATGTGGATCTGACAGATCGCCCGACCGCTACGGAAGCGACAAAGACCGTGACAGCGAAGCGTGCGGATGGCACGACCGACCTGACGCTGACGGGTGACCAGCGTACCGCCCTTGAAAACGCGTTCAGCATTTCGGCTGATGCGGGCAATGACAACAACGGCACGATCAACTGGGCGTACGACATCGATGCCGCTGATCTGGAGTTTCTGGCGGAGGGTGAAGAGGTTACAGCCGTATTCACCATTACCGTGGATGATGGTCAGGGCGGAACAGATACGCAGGATGTGACCGTGACGCTGACCGGCACCAACGATGATCCCGTGGTCACTGTGGACGCGCCGAATGACTTTACCGAGCAGGCTGATGCAGCAGCACAGGATTTGAGCCAAAGTGGGCAGGTTCATTTCAGCGATGTTGACTTGACCGACACCATCGATATTCGCTTTGTGTCCAATGACGATATCGTATGGACACGTGCCGACACCAGCATCGTTGCTGATCTGCCGGCAGGGTTGGCCGCTGATCTTGTCGCCGGGTTCAGCACCGGGGCCAACAGTCAGCCGCATTCCGGTCAGATTGTCTGGAATTACGATGTATCGGGTCTTGATCTGGACTTCCTGAATGAGGGTGATCAGATCACTTTCAGTTACACAGTGACAGTGGAGGACGGTCAGGGCGCAACCGATGAAACGGTTGTCACCGTAACGTTGGTAGGCACCAACGATGCGCCCGAGGTGACCGCGCGCGAAATGACCGATGATGAAACCATCGTTCAGCAGGGCGCTGTCTACAATGTCGAGATTGCCAGCTTGTTCAGTGACAAGGACAGCACGCTAAGCCGCGAGGATCTTGATTTTACCATCGCAGGTCTGCCATCTGGTCTTGTCTATGATGCTGAAACGGGTGTTGTCAGTGGTAAGCCGACCGAGTCGGGTAACTTCCTGGTTACAGTGACAGCGACCGATACCGAAGGAGCCAGTGTAGAGCGCAGCTATGAGATGATTGTTACGGCTGTGGTTCAGAATGAAGCCCCAGTCAGCCCCGGCGATACCACACCGCCTTCAGCACCTGAAACCGATACGCAGTCGATTGAAACATCCCTTTCGGATATGCCGGATGGTCTGGTTAACGACACAGGTTCAACAACTGACTCCACAGCGGGCAGCGGTTATATGGCTCCCAGTACCGATACCGGACTGGATACGGCTGATCAAGGCAGTGAGTTTGAGTCAAATACAAATGAACCAGCAGGTGAGCTGGGTGATAATGGCGATCAGACAGGTGGCTCAACTGAGCAGGTTATCCTGTCTGAGCCAGGTGCATTGGTCGTTCAGACTCAAAACCCGGATGGCAGTACCAGTGTCCGTGCATCTGTTGATGTATCGGTGACTGACGATGGTGAGGTGGTTTTCAGTGATGTTCAGCAGGAAGCGTTCAGCACTGTTTCGCTTGCCGTTGTGAGTATTAGTCAGACTGCAGACAATGAGCTGACGATTAATATTCAGGATACCAGTCCTGCTGCGAATTCTCAGTTGTATACAGGCAGTCTTTCGAGTGGTGAAAGCTTGCCAAGCTGGATTAGTCTTGACCCGGCGACAGGCTCGGTGACGTTGACCAACCCACCCGCCGGTCAAAAGGAAGTCTCTCTCCGTATTCAGGCGGTCGGTGCTGATGGCCAAATGCGGGTGTTGGAGCTGAAACTGGATCTGGATGAACTGCTGAAGCGTTCAGCTGAAGCGGAAGCGGTTGAAGGCGAGACAGAGCAGGAGCCGGTTGGCTTTACGCCGCTGTCGGACCAGCTGGAAGCCGAGCTGGTAGCCCGTGATCAATATGGAGACCGGCTGATGTCCCTGCTGCAGTCCGCATAAGGAGCGATCGTGAGTGAAGCTGTTGCAGCCCTTTTAGGGCTGGAGCAACAACTGCGCAAGGCATCAGACCTTGCGCAGTTGTTTTATACACTGGTGAATCAGACTCACCGCTGTGTACCCTATACTCAGTCATTGCTGGTGGTGGGGGAGGCGTTGCAGCATCCAGAAATAGTGGCTGCATCGGATCTGCCTACGGTGGATTATACCTCGCCTTATATCAGCTGGGCCGAAAGGCTGTGCAAGCATATTCTGGCGTCAGGAAAGGCGACAGAGTCCAGTCTGCTGAGACCGGCTGACTTACCGACAGATTTGGCCGACGAGTGGCGAGCGCTTGAGCTTCCGGGGTATTTGCTTTGGCAGCCGTTGCTGGTAGAAGCGCGTGACGGCGAGCCGGCGGGGGCACTGATTCTGTTTCGTGATCAGGACTGGACCGAAACGGAAAGGGGTATTGCTCAGCATGTGGCCGGGAGTGGGGGCCATGCCCTGTTCGCCCTGCGAAGGCTCAAACCCTTTAAGGGTATTGGGATGGGGTTGCGCCGACGAAAAGTGCTGTTCACAGTGGCACTGGTATGTATGCTGGCTTTGGCGTGGCCGGTGCGATTGAGTACGCTGGCACCGGTTGAGGTGGTTGCAAAAGATCCTTATGTGGTGGCCGCGCCACTGGATGGGGTGGTTAAATCGGTGTTGGTATCCCCCAACCAACTGATTGCCCCCGGTGGGCTGTTGGCGCAAATGGAAGATGCCGAACTGACCGGTGAAGCCGCTGTCGCTCGTCAGGCCCTGTCGGTAGCGCAGGCTGAATTGAAGACTGTTCAGCAAAGTGGCTTCATGGATCCAAGGCAGAAAGCGCGTCTGGCTGAGCTTGAAGCGCAGGTCAGGTTGAAGGAAGCGGAATGGCAGTATGCCCGAGAACGCCTTGAGCGTTCGACCATTAAAGCGGATCGAGCGGGTGTTGCTGTACTCGATAACCCTGAAGACTGGAAGGGCCGGCCGGTACGGGTAGGGGAGAGAATCCTGCTGGTGGCTGACCCGCAACAGGTTGAGTTCAAGGTGATGCTGCCGGTGAAGGACTCAATCGCACTCACCCTGGGGGCCGAAGTTCGCGTGTTTCTGGACAGCGACCCGCTGCATGCCTGGTCAGCTCGGCTCAGCCAGGCCAGCTACGAGCCTCAGATGACACCTGATCAGCAGTATGCGTATCGACTGGTTGCTCAGCTGGATGAGGTGGAAGCCGCTGCAGTGCTGCCCCGCATCGGTCTGAGGGGAACGGCCAAGGTCTACGGAGACAAAGTAAGCCTGTTCTTTTATCTGTTTCGTCGCCCAATCACCTCAGTACGACAGTGGTTGGGATGGTAGAGGTTCGCTTACCCGCGCTGCGGCAAGACCTCAAACTTTTGCCGGGCTCGCACGATGAAGACGGTGCACCACGTTGGCTGCTGCATGATCGTGCCCGTAACCGCTACTTTACGCTTTCGATGGACGCACTGGCCCTGATTCGTCACTGGCAGCCCGGTAGAACCCTTGATGAAATGGTCAACTACCTGACGCAGCATGGCCTGAGCCATGAGTCGGATGAAATACGTGCATTCATTGACTTTCTGATTGCCAATCATCTGGTGATGGCACGTTCTGAAGGAGCCAGTGGCTATTTTGCCCAGCGCCAGCGAGAGGGGCGGCAGGGGTTCTTGCGCTGGCTTATGCATAACTACCTTTTCATCCGCATCCCGTTGTTACGACCGGATCGCTGGCTGGCGCGCCTTGCCCCCCGGGTATCATGGCTGTTTACCGCCACCGCTCACAGACTGGTTTTGCTGATTGGTTTGCTGGGGGGCTTGCTTGTACTGCGTCAGTGGGATGAGTTCAGCGCAACCTTCCTCTATTTTTTCAGTCTGGAAGGCATTGTTCTATATGGCCTGACGCTGGTTCTTGTCAAAAGTGCTCATGAAATGGGGCATGCACTGGTGTCGCATCGACTGGGTTGCCGAGTGGCTTCCATGGGAATTGCGTTTCTGGTGATGTTTCCCGTGCTCTACACCGATACAACGGATGCCTGGAAGTTGCGTTCTCGGCGTGATCGCTTGCGGATCGTGACCGCTGGCGTGCGCACTGAGCTTTACCTGGCGCTGGTGGCCACCTTCCTCTGGGGGATTCTGCCGGATGGTGCGCTGCGCAGTGCGGCCTTTTTTGTGGCCACGACCAGTTGGGTCACTTCACTTCTGGTCAATATCAGCCCTTTTCTTCGTTTTGATGGCTACTATGCGTTCTCGGATCTGTTGGGTGTTGAAAACCTGCAGCAGAGAGCCTTTGCCTTGGGGCGCTGGCGTTTGCGTCGCTGGCTTTGGGGGCTGGACGATCCTTTGCCCGAGCCAATGCCAAGGCCACGTGCAAGGCTGTTGACCGTCTATGCGTGGACAACCTGGCTCTACCGCTTTTTCCTGTTTCTGGGGATTGCCCTGCTGGTATATCACTTTTTTTTCAAAGTGCTGGGCATTGTGCTGTTCATTGTTGAAATACTCTGGTTCATTGTTATGCCTGTTTTTAAAGAACTCAAAATCTGGCGCGAACGCCACGCCGATTTTCGCTGGACGCCGCTTCGGCTGGCTGCCTGGTCAATACCGGTAGCTCTGCTGTTTTGGGCGCTGTTACCGCTCTCGGTTGATGTAAAAGTACCGGCTGTACTCAAGGCGCATAGCCAGCAGTTGTTTGCACAGGAGTCTTCACAGGTGGTGCGTGTGAATGTCCGGGCCGGTGATCGAGCGGGGGAGGGAGAAGTGTTGCTTGAGCTGCGCTCCCCGGAACTGGAGCAGCAACTGGGTCAAACGCAGGAGCAGGTGCGCTTGATAGAGCTGAAGCTGTCGCGACAATCGGCTTCAGTTGATGATAAAGCCGAACAGGCGGTAAACCGTGAGCGCCTTCAGCAACTCAGGCAGCAGATTGTACGGCTTCAGCAGCGTCAGGCAGCGTTGAGTGTGCGTGCACCTTTTGACGGTGTGGTCGCAGCACGTGAACAGCTCTCGCCGGGCCAGTGGATCGGTCAGGACCAGCCGTTATTGAGTTTGGTCGAGCCATCGAAACAGGTCATTGAGGGCCTTGTGCATGAACGTGATCTGAACCTGCTGGCGCCGGGCCAGGCAGGTTTGTTCATTGCACAGAGTGGTGAACAACCGGGGCTGAAAGCCAATCTGTCACGTATCGATATCAGCGCGGTACCAGTGCTGCCCTATCCTGAGTTGGGCTCGGAAGCGGGCGGGCCTATTGCTGTTCGGTATCAGGATGAGCGATTGATTCCTGAGGCGGCGCATTATCGTCTCCTGGCCACTTTGGAGGCTGCTTCATCTGATGATGCAGTCAGAGCTGTTCAGCAGCCAGGGGTGTTGATCGTAGAGGGTAACTCACGAAGTGCCTTTTTACATCAGATGAGGCGTATAGCGGCCTTGTTCATCCGTGAATCAGGTTTCTGATCAAGGTTTGTTGCTCTATCCAATGCATGTCAGGAAATGTCAGCTTTAGGCAACTTTTTCATGGTATAAACATCTGTTGGAAAATCCGACTTTGATTTTGTGCTGTGGAAAAGTTATGAATTTATTGTTTTTAAAGCGTTTTTTTTCAGTCTTGAAAGAGAGGGTGTATGGCGCCTTGCTTCTGGCATCGGTCCTCTCTATCCCGCTGTCCGTGCAGGCGGAAACCTTTGGCGACTGGCGTGTTGAATGCCAAGAAACGCGTTGTCAGGCCGTTCAGCAGCTGTTTGTTGGTGAGGGCGAGAAGCGCTCTCGAGTACTCTCGGCATCGGTGACAAAATTGCAGGATCAACTGGTTCTGCAGCTGGTCTTTCCGCTGGGTGTTGATTTAAGGCCGGGCATAGCAACACGAGTCGACGAGTCTGAAGAGCAGCAGTTCGGGTTTTCAACCTGTGTACAGGATGGCTGCGTTGTGCTTCTGCCGCTGGATGACAATCTGCTCTCGGGTATGAAGGCAGGAAATACCTTTAAAGCGGGGTTTCGTCCCTTTGGTTCGGAGCAGACATTGGTGGTTGAGCTTTCCTTGAAAGGCTTTACGAAAGCAAGTTCAAACGTGCGATAACCGGACCAGGCCGGTTCACTAAGGGGTCTTTGTGAGAACAAGAATGACAACAGGCTGCCACAAAAGGTCAAAGTTAAAGCCACTGGCACTGATGGTGGGCGGGGCGTTTGTGCTGGGATTGGCAACCGAACGAGAGCTTATGGCTGCGCAGCAGGTGACCCCGGCAGCTGAAACGGTTCAGGGCGAGGCCGAGAAGGCTGTTGTGACTGGCGAGCACCGTTTGCTGATCACGGCCCGGCCCGGTGAGCTACTTTCAACCCATTTGCAGGCAAATGGGCAGCGGTTGTTTATGACGCTGTCTGGCTCGGCTGACCTGGAGCAATGGCGACAGAAGGCACAGAAGCTGCAGAATCAACCTTCCATTTTTCACAAGGCATCTGTCCAGACTGTTGGGGAGCGCAATCACCTGGTTGTTGAGTTCATGCGCCCGGTAAACCTTGTGGATGAGACGGTCACCCTGAATGGTGACAGCAATTTGAGCTGGGAGTTGTTGCTGCGTGAAAGGCCGGTCGACAGCTCGATTCGATTGCTGGACCAGATCAAGGTTGAAAAAAGAGGCAATCTGTTTGACCTGTCCTTTAGTGGGCATTCTGAAATGGTGGTTGAGGTTTCGCTGGCCGAGCAGGGACAGCAGCTGATCGTTGAGCTGCCGGGTGTTCCATCGGGTGAGGTGGAGCTGCCCGCCATGCCGGACTTTCTCGGTACACCCGAAATTACCGCTCGCTCAGGAGGTGGATCAGTTCTCATATTCACGCCAAGCCTGCCGGTTGATTTGCTGGATGCACAGATAGGTTCTGACCCGGAACAGGAAGCCAGTTTTATTCACCTGCTGCTGGTGCCGGACTCGCAGGTACAGGAAAATCACTCGGCCCCACTCGCCATCGCCATGGCCGATCTCAGGTCGGGTTTTGGGCTTGAACTCGAAGGCTCAAATGAAGTTCAGGCGCAAGGTTACTATTTGACGTCACCTGGACGCCTGATTGTCGACTTTCCGGGAGTGCCTGCTGCAGCAATTGCCGACCAGGTTGGCAAGTTCAGTGCAGATAACCGCTTCATCGAACGCGTGCGCTATGGCTCGACCGGGCTGGGGTCTGCTCGTCTGGAACTGACGCTGGAGCCCTCCTATGCAGCAGGGCTTGCACGCAGTGTCACGCCTTTCCTGGATCGGTACTCAGGGGCTTTGACGGTAGCGATGCCGCAAGCGGCGATTCAGCCACAAAACGGTTTCCCGGACGATCTGAGAGGGATTGCCGGCTTTGAGATGGATACTCTTCGTCATGTGAGCGCTTTTGATTTCACGCGCCA
Organism: Marinobacterium sp. MBR-109; assembly: GCF_040547565.1. Lineage (NCBI taxonomy): Bacteria > Pseudomonadati > Pseudomonadota > Gammaproteobacteria > Oceanospirillales > Oceanospirillaceae > Marinobacterium > Marinobacterium sp. MBR-109. The sequence goes on along the minus strand of NZ_JBEPPZ010000011.1, from coordinate 117,715 downwards.
GCCAGTGCTGAGCATAGGGTCGGTGACGCTGGATGATGCTCATTATGCAACAGCGGATCCTATCCCTGAGGGTGAGCGGTTCAGGTTGCTGGATCTCGTTGATGATGCACTGGTGCAAGACCCGACCTACCAGGCAGCCAAAGCTGAGTTTCGTGCCCGTAGTGAAGTGTTGCCGCAGGCAAAGGCGGACTATTTGCCGCAAGTCAGCTTCAGCTATCAGTACTCAAGTAAATATCAGACGGTTCACGCATCGGGTTCAATTCCAACCGGAAATTATGATGTCCCCGGGTATAACCTGTCTTTGAATTTGACTCAGCCGGTATATCGACGTGCCAATCTGATTGCCATCGATCAGGCAGAGGTGGCGGTTGAGCAGGCGAAGCTGGCCTTGTTGGCGGCCGAACAGGATCTGATCATGCGTCTGTCTACGGCCTATTTGGACGTGCTGGCGGCGCGTGATGAGCGTGATTTGGCGCAGGCTGAGCATAATGCGGTGGTGGCGCAGCTTGAGCAGGCGCAACTCAGATTCAACAGTGGGCTATTAAGTCGTGCCGATTACAACGAGTCGCGCAGCCTCGAGGCCCTGACCCGGGCCCGCCTGATGAAGGCCGAGTTCAAGTATGACGATGCACGCCTGGGCGTGAAGGAAATCGTGGGGCAGGAGGTGGCAAGCCTGCACGGATTCAATGCCGATTTCCGCGCAGCGCCGCCTTTCCCGGAACGGGTCGACCGTTGGGTGGGCGCGGCACTGGATCAGAATCTGGCGTTGCAGGCTCAGCGTTTGTCGATTGCCATTGCACAAAAAGAGGTTAGCCGGCGCGGCTCCGAACATTTGCCGACGGTCGACTTTTTCGTGTCTGCCGGTCAGCAGGTGTCTGAAAGTACGTTGTTTTCTGAGCAACGTCAGGATGTAAGCGACTATGAGTTTGGCTTGCGTCTGAATGTGCCCATTTTCAGTGGTGGTCGCACTTCTTCCCTGGTGCGTGAAGCCGCGGCCCGGCTCGACAAGACCCAGCAGGAAATGGAACGTGAGTATCGCAAGACTGAGCGGATCGTTCGATCGTCCTATTCCAGCCTGGTGTCAAGCACCAGCATGTTGGCAGCTCTTCGAGAAGGAGTGCTGGCACAGGAGATACGTCTGGCAACGCGCTTGAAGGGCTTTGAATCCGGAATCGAGACTTCGGTGTCGGTATTGGATGCCTATCAGAGCTACTACGCGGCACGACGTGATTTCATGCAGTCTCGCTATGAATACCTGAAAAATCGCCTTGCACTCAAGCAGGCGGTGGGCACGTTGGCCCGCAATGATGTGTCCGATCTGGATATGATGCTGGAACCGAGATAAGCGACTGAAAATCTCGCACGGAGAATATTATGGGTAGCGCATTCAAGGGCTTCAGGAAAGAACATTTGCGTACACTGGCACTGAGGCAGTGGCAGGGCATGATTCGCAAGTCTTTGGATGCGCAGGTTGTGGTGACACAACGGACACCCACCAGCGTAATTGAGCCGATGGAGCCACGCTACCTGCTCTCGGGTGACCTGATGGTCGTGCCGCCAGCACCGGAGCAGGTGGCCCATGAGTCGCTGATCGATCTGAGCCTGGAAGCGGAAAAAGCGCTGCAGAGTGCAACAGCCGTTCAAAGCCCTGCAGGTGAGGTAGCGTCTGACGCCTCGGTTGATCAGGTCATCTTTGTCGATACTCGGGTTGAGGACAGCGAAGTCCTGATTCAGCAGGCACTGGCTCACTCTTCGGTTGAAGCCGGCCAATATGAAGTGGTCTACCTCGATAGCCAGAGTGACGGCGTAGAGCAGATTGCCCAGTGGCTGACACGCCATGAAGGGCTGGATGCGATCCATCTGGTCTCGCATGGCTCTGAGGGTCAGATTAACCTTGGCAGCACGGTGCTTGATCAGTCGTCCCTGGAACGTTATCAGGATGCGTTGTCTGCCTGGGGCGGGGCCCTGTCGGAGCAGGGCGATATTCTCGTGTATGGCTGCTCCGTAGCCGGTAATGCTGAAGGTGAGGCGCTGGTTCAGGCACTGGCCGACATGACCGGGGCCGATGTGGCGGCTTCTGAAGATATTACCGGTGCCGATGCGCTGGGGGGCGACTGGGACCTGGAAATCCAGAGCGGCATTATTGATGTTTCCATGCTGCTTGATGGCGGAGGTTGGCAGGGTGTGCTGGCCGACTTCACCTCAGATGCCACCGACCAGAGTTTCACTGGCACAGCGGCGGATGACCGTTTCGTTTTCAGCGATGACTGGGGCAGCGATACCGCCACCGGTTCTGGCGGTCACGATACGCTGGACTTCTCTGCGGTTACCCGTGACCTGGTGTTCACGGTCAACGGCGACAGTGTCACGGTGCGTTATGCAGATGGCGCTGAGACGGATGGTTTTACCTTTGATGCAACCGCCGGTACATACAGCCTTATCGGTGGTCAGGGCAATGACGAGTATCGCCTTGAAGATGGCTCCAGCCTGCAGGCCGTAACGGATTCGGATGGTGCGGACAAGGCTGTATTTCTCAATGCGGTTGCCCCGGTCACCATTGCCCGAAATGTAGATCGCAGCACCAGTGTCAGTAATCAGGGCAGCTATGACCTGTCTGGCATAGAGGCTCTGACCGGGCATATCTCATTGGGCAACAGCATGGTTGCCGAGCTGGCCCAGAGCCTCAATGGCTGGAGCAATCTGGTTCAGGAATTGCTCAATGATTCGGTACTTTCGGCTGAGCTGCCGCTGCTGGGCCTGTCAGTAAGTGATGTACTGGCCAAGGGGTTCAGTGCGGACCCGCTGAGCACTGCAGATGGCGCTGCAACGGCCTTTCTGAATGACTTGTTGACCATCAGCAACGATACCCTGTCGGGCATTACAGACCTTGGTGCATTGGCAGATGCAGTTGCACTGGAGCTGAATGGCCTTGTCTCCGGTGACTTGTTTACGGTTGAGGCGGGTGTTCATGATTGGGACGAGTTGAGACTCGATCTTTCATTTGATGCGCTCAAGACCCTGACGGCCACTCCTGAACTGGATGAAAGCCTGAGTGCTGATCTTGCTGCAGCCGGTCTGGAGCTGACGGCACTGTCTGATATCGACCTGCAGGCATGGATCAAAGGCGCGGCCACGCTGGGTATTCAACTGGATGAGCTGGATACTCTGGATCCGGTTGATGCAGCCGGCAGCGGTTTTATCCGTATGCAGCCTTTTGCGCTGGGTGTTTCGGCCAGTGCCGACAGCCTGGATGTGAGTGTCGGGCTGAGCGAGGATGTGTTCGGTTCTGCGGCCACCATAAGTGTTACCGAGGGGCAGCTTTCACTGGAAGCTGAAGCGGGCTTCGCAATTGACCAGTCTCTGCTGGACTCACAGCAGCGCGCAGAGGTGGGTTCGGCGCTGACTCTCGACAGCTGGAGCAGCGGTTCCCTGAATGTGGAGTTGCCGCTGAGCGCAACCCTGGGCAGCTATGACCTGTCTTCACTGGGCACGCCGCGTCTGGTGCTGGAAACGGATAAACTCTTTGTCTACCAGCAGGATATCCTGCTGGTTAACATCCCTGATATCAGTTTTGACATCGAGCTGAGTCAGTCACTGGCAGACGATATCCTGACGGCGCTGGATCGCCTCAGGGATAGTGGCGACTTTGTTCTTAACAACGCGTTCTTTACCACCCAGCTGCCGGGCCTGGGAGCCTCTCTGGCCGACCTGTTTTCCGTCGATGATGGCAGTACGAACACGCTGAACCGCATCTTCAATCTGCGTCAGGCCGCACAGGCCTATTTTGACACTACCACACTCAATGCCGGCACTGAGGCCGCCACCGTGGGCGGGCTGGTTGATGCGCTTAACCAGTATCTGCTGTCAGCCGCGGCCATGCCGTTCGATCCTGCTCAGGCGGACTGGAGCGGGGCGATGTTGGCATATACCGATTTTGCCGGTCTGGATTTGAGCGGTTTCGATTTCAGCGGAGCTGATTTGCGTGGCGCCAACTTTGTTGGCGCAGACTTGAGCGATGCCAATTTTGCCGGTGCCAACCTTGAGGGGGCGGTGTTCAGTGATGCTAACGGCAAGGCTGTGGCCCGCAACGCCAACTTCACATCGGCCAGCCTGGTGGATGCCATTTTGTCCGGGCTGGATCTGAGAGGTGCGGTTTTCGCCTCAGCTGATTTGAGCGGCACTGATCTTGCTGCTGCGTCACTGGTGGCGGCCAACTTTACGCGCTCTTTGGTGAGCAGTACGACCCGTCTTCAGAATGCGATTGTGTCGAAATCGGTCGCTGAACTTGAGGCCGCAGACGGCTTTGGCGATATCGTTGAGCTTACACGGGCATCCGTCGATCTGAGCGGTGCTGACCTGTCCGGTTTTGACCTTTCCGGGCTGGATTTGAGCAATGCTGTTCTTGTTGGCGCCAATCTTGCGGCGGCCAACCTTCAGGGCAGTGATCTGCAGGGTGCGGTCCTTACCAACGCGGTGCTTGATAAGGCATTCGTGTACGGTACCCAATTTGATACTGCACTGGGTGTCGCCGCAGACGCGCTGGCATTTGCCGAGAATGTCGATACTTCAGACTTGACCACAAACGATCTGAGCGCAGCGCTTGTGCTGTTGGCACAAGGCTCCAGCCTTGCCGGTTACGATCTTTCCGGTGCCGATCTCAGTGGTCTGGACTTCACCGGTATCGATCTCAGTGGCGCACTGCTGACGGGTGCCAACCTGAGCGGTGCATCGCTGGCCGGTGCCACCCTCAGTGCAACCACCGACTTCACCGGCGCGTCGCTTGAAGGCGTGGTTGACCTGCCTGCGGAACTCAACGGTATTTTCGCACGCGCGTCCCTCGCGGGTGTCGATCTGACCGATACGGTACTGGATGGCCTGAACCTGGCTGGAGCGGATCTGACCGGTGCGGTTCTGACCGGCGCAACGCTGGTCGGTACTGATCTGCGGGCTGCCATTATCAATGATGTGACAGCGGTCGGTGCCGATGCGGCTTCCATCCTTGATGCCGTTACGGCGGCATTGAGCGGTGCGCTATACGACAGTCTGACGGCGATGAACGAAGTCTCTCGGGCGGTCTATGAAGCGGCCATGGCACCGTTCGCACTGGACGAGGTGTTCACTGAGGGTGCCTCCGGTCCACTGTTTGCGTTCCAAGGGGGCCTGAGCTTCTCAGCTGACGGTATGGGCCTGCTGTTCAACCTGCAGGTCAATATCGACAAGCAGGTGGCGCAGGACTTCACCTTGGACAACGCCAGCCTTCCGGTCGAAGCCGGTAACCTGGCCCCCGAATTCGAGCTGGCTGCCACCGCTGTTGCCCGTTTGGTAGCGGCACTGAATACCGATCTTGGCGTCGATATGATCGCCAATGGCGGCGGCTTCGATACTGAAGCCTGGTTACGCCTTAACCGTTTGGATGTCGGTGCGCGTCTGGCATTGACCGGGCTGGATGCCAGCCTGTCACTGGCGGGCATTGCTGAAGCCAAGGTGCATGAGGGCGTGATTGACCTGCGTGCAGCCGCTCAAATCACCTTGGATGACCCAGACAACACGGACGGTCTGAACCGCATTACCGCAGCTGAAATTACCGCTGCCGGCGGCATCACCGAGCTGGCCGAACTGACCGCCACGTCTAACCTACGCGGCAGTCTCTTGCTGGATGCAGAAGGTGCTGGCTTCAGCCTGAACGACTTTGGCATGCCGACGCTTATTTTCCGCGCGCCGGAGCTGATCTCTCAGAACCCTGAGACCGGGGAGTGGGAGCTTGCGACACCCGAAATGTACCTGGATGTCCGCATTACCGAAACACTGAAAAACAGTATTCTCGATCTACTTGGCAGCATCGATGCCAGCGGGAACTCGGCACTGGACAATGCGGTTCTGAATGGCAAGATCCCGGGGTTGGACAAGAGTGTCAACGAGCTGCTGGGCTTTGACAGCGACAGCAGTGATGCGGCCAATATCGATGTGTTCAAGCTTCAGGATGTGGCCGCAGCCTATCTGAACGATTTCAGCTATACCACCGAGTTTCCGTCCCTGTCGGGTCTTGTGGAGGCATTGAATCTCGCGCTGTCGCGTGACCTGAGTATTCCATTCAGCACCAGCCAGATGGACTGGAGCGGATACGATCTGTCCGGCTTCGATTTCAGCAAGCTGGGCATTGATGCCCTGCGCAACTTCGATTTCAGTGGTGCGAACCTGGCCGGTGCCGACTTCCGAGGCCTTGACCTGTCGGGCGTGGACTTCAGCGGTGCCAACCTGGCCGGTGCATTGTTTGATGGCAGCAGCTTGCTGCGCAAGGCCAGTTTTGATGGCGCGATTCTGACCGGTATTGACTGGAGCGGTATCGACCTGCGAGGCCTGAACTTCTCCGGGGCAGATCTGCGTGGGGCGAACTTCAGCGGCTTTGATTTATCACGCATCAATCTGAGCGGCGCCAACCTGAGCGGTGCCAATTTCAGCGGCGCCAACCTGCGCTGGGCCGATCTGGTGGGCTCGAACCTGTCCGGTGCCAATCTGTCCTACGCACTGGCGCTGGATGTGGACTGGTCCAGCTGGTTCAGCAGGGACCTGCGCTTTGATGCCAGCACCAACCTGACCGGTATGGTAGTGGATGTCGATCTGCGCAGCCTGTTTGGCTCGCTGGCTTCCGGCGTAAGTCGCTTGAGCAGCGGACTGGACCTGTCCGGCTGGAGCAGCAAGGACTGGAGCGGCTGGGATCTGTCCGGCATCGACTTCTCCGGTGTCGATCTGAGCGGTTTCAATCTGTCCGGTGCCAACCTGCGGGATGTCGTTTTCAACAGTGCGAATCTGCAGGGTGTGAACCTGTCCAGTGCTCTGGCGCTGGATGTAGACTGGAGCGGTGTGACCGGTACCTTGGCCGATATCAGCGGCCTGTTGTCCCGTATCTCTTCGGGGTCTTTGCCGACTGCCACTACCGGGTCTGCAATCACCTGGAACAGCGGCATCAACCTGAGCGGTTTCGATTTCTCCGGCTGGGACCTGAGTGGGCTGGACTTTAGCGGCATCAATCTGGGTAACCTGAAACTGAGCGGGTCCACATTGACCAATGTGGACTTTACCGGCGCGACCTTTGGTGCGGTGGACTGGACCGGTTCACGCTGGTCTGGCGTGACCCTGCCCAGCGGAACGCTGTCAGGCATTTTCCGCAATGTCGACTTTGGTGATTTCAGCTTTAACAGCAACATTGACTGGTCGCTGAGTGGTGCCGACTTCGTCGGGATCGATCTGACCGGTGTCAGCGGCATTGGGGACTTCCTCACCAATATCAATACTGCCTGGACCTCCAGTGGCAGCTCATCACCAGTGGACTTTGGCTGGGTCGATTTCTCCGGTCTGGATCTGTCTGCCCTGACCTCTTTGAGTGCCGACCTGTTCCAGTTCGGCAGCTTCCGTGGTGCCGATTTCAGTGGCGTCAGTCTGTCGAATATCGGCGTCAACTGGAACTTCTCGGGTCTGGATCTCTCGCTGGGTAACTGGGATGGTTTGACCGTTGGCGGTGGCTACAAGCTTAATCTTGATGGTGCGCGCCTGCTGGGTGCCGCACTGGATATCGGTGATTATATCGGTTCTGCTGCGGGTGCTTTCTATGATGCCCTGACCAGCTTTGGCACCGCGACCGCTGCATTCATCACCAGTCTGGAGATGGATGAGGCGGTACTTGATAACGTATTTGGTGAGCCGCTCGATGGGCCCCGCATTGCGATCAGCCCGATTTTCGATACCAGCGGCAGCGAGGTCATTCTTGGCTTCAATCTGATCAGCAATATTGATCAGCTGCTCAACTTCGGCTTTGACTTCGCGTTGGGTGATGTTCTGACCCTGGGGGCCGAGGGGCTTGGCCGTTTTGTGCTGGCACTGGATCTGGATGCCGGTATTGCCGTTGCCACCCGTACCGGTTCGACCCCAGTGGGTGATATTCCGCTGCCAGAGCCGGGTGATTCGGATATTTTCTTTAACTTGAACCGCTTTGATACTGGGGTTGCGCTGGACCTGTTCAATATTCAGGCCGTGCTCAGTGCCGCTGATTTCGCCAATGCCGGCATCACCGATGGCGACTTCAATGTGCGCGTAGCCGCCAGCATCACAGCGGAAGATCCGAATAACAGTGATGGCAAGGGGCGTATCACTCTGGCCGATCTGGGTACTGCCGGATTTGACGCCGTTTTTGATCTGACGCCTGCGATGTCGCTGGATGGCCGCTTTGTGTTGGGTGGCGATCTGGGTGGTTTCAATGTGTCAGACTGGGGCAACCCGGTACTGACCATTACCTCCAACATCGTCAATGGTACTTTCTCGCCTGAATACTTCTTTGATGTCAGCATTGATGCGACAACCGTACGCACCAATCTTGAAGAACTCTTTGCTCAGGTGGCGACAGTCGGCGGTGTGCTGGATGGTTCCGGTTTCCTTGATGCCATACTGCCGTTCCTGGATACCAGTCTGGGCGATATGCTCAAGAGTGAAGATGGTCGCACCCTGGGTGATGTACTGTCCTTCCAGCGTGTCAGCCTGGATGCTTCCGGCAACGAAGTGCGTACCAGTGTGCTGGACGATTACTATGCCAGTGCCGGTGATCACACCTACAGTGGTCTGGTGAGTTGGCTGCGTGACTTCCTGGGTGCGACGGGTGTCTATTCCGATCTGGAGGCCCTGCTGCCAAGTCAGTACGGTGAGTCAGAGCAAGGGCCGTTTACCATTGGCGGCGGCTTGTTTATCGATGATCAAAACGAGATTCAGCACCTCAGTATTGATGCTACCGGCGGCAGCTATACCCTGAACTTTACTCAGGGCGGTGTGGATTACACCACCGCGGATATCGCCTTTGATGCAGATGCAACCACTGTCCAGACGGCACTGAGGGCTGTATTGGGTCCGATGTTTGCAGACGTCACCAATCTGACCGTAACCGATGAGGGCAACGGCATACTGGCGATTGCATTTGCCGGTCAATGGGCGGCTACCAATGTTTCCCAGCTGCGTGTGGACAGCAGTAACCTCACCGGTCAGGCGAAGGTTCTCACGGCCCAGCAGGGCGGCAGCCGTGGTCTGTCACTCGATCTTGGGCTGAACCTCGGAAAGATGCTGTCGTTGCCGTTCAACCTGGGAAGCGGGCTGGACGAATTGGGCTTTGCGCTCAAGGGGGACGGCACACTCGATCTTGAGGCGCTGCTGAACCTGGATCTGTCCTTTGGGCTGGCGTTTGACAGTCTGTCTGATCTTGCGGCAGGCAGTAGTTACTTCTTCCAGGCGCGTGACATCTCTGCTCAGGTCATGGCCGGCACTGACAGTTTCAATGCCGGTGTTTCCCTCGGTGTGCTGGATGCCGAAATCGACAACGGCAGTGTTCACTTCGTGGCTGATGCCGGTGTTACCTTCAAGGACAGCGCCGCTGCTGATGCGATGGGCCAGCGCGTATCACTGGCTGACTTTGCTGCAGCGGCAAGTGTATCCGATTTGATCGATGCGGCTGCAACGATCTGGGCAGAGGCGGACTTCCCGCTGAAGGCCAATCTGTTCGGTGGCGATCTCACTAAACTGACCGGTGGCGATCAGCCAAGCATTGAGGTCTATTGGGGCAGTGAAGCGCTGCCGATCGACATGGATCTGATCACGCAGACCGATCCGGTTATCGTGAAGAAAAACCTGACCAATCTGGCCAGCCTGTCCAATATGACACCGGCCATGATGGTGCAGATGCTGGTGAATATCGGCGACTTCCTGAATCAGTTCCGTGACTCTGAGGTGTTCCAGATTCCGATTCCGTTCACGGGAACCGACCTTGGTGATGCCTTTGACTTTGCGTATGGCTGGACCCAGGTGCTTAACGAGAAGCTGCAGGGCGTTCTGAGCTTTGACCTGACCAGTGAAGAGATTGTGTCGCCCCGCCTGACAGACGATCTCGCGTTTGACCTGGTGCTGCAACGTCCGGGTGACCTTGTGCCCAGTCTCTATACCGTAACGCTGCTGCAAGCAGACACGGCCGGTTTTACCCATATCAATGAGCTGGCAGATTATATCAGCGGCCGCATTTCCACAGCGACGAACGGCGCTCTGCAGCTGCAGGACAGCTTGCCACAGTGGGTGAGTGAAACCACCGATACGGACACGACCAATACTGACACCAATAACGACAGCAGTGCCGCTGTAACCGGTACCGCAGCCAATGTCCGTCAGGAACAGGCGGGTGGCGTGCCGGTAAACGCCGAGCTGCGTTTTGAATTGGGAACGGCCACGGGAACACTCTCACTTGCCTACAAAGGGGGTGCCAGCCAGAGTCTGACGTTCACTGCAGACATGAGCGATATTGAAATTGCGACCGCTCTGGCAGGCGCTTTTGCGTCTGCAGCAGGTACTGTTGCAGACAATATTCAGGTGACGGGGAGCCGTGGTGAAGGCTTCCGGATTGAGTTTGGCGGTGCTGTGTCAGGCCGTGCATTTGTGGCCGATGACTTCACTTACAGCATGAACGTGCCCTCGACTGCAACGTCTTCGGTGACTGAGACAGAACTCAGCACCATCGGTGGCAGTGAAGAGCAGGTGCTGGCGTTCAGCGGTTATGCTTCTGGCACCTTCGAGCTGCAGCTGATGGGGCGTACCACCGACCCGATCCGTTACATCGCAGACCCGACCGGTACCCTGCAGGCCAAGATGATCCGTCAGGCACTGGAGAAAATTGCCGGCGTTGGCAATGTTGATGTGACTTTCCCGCAGAAGGACCCGCTTGATCCGACAGGGCAGAAAGCGAATTACGGCTCGGCCCCCAAGTTCCTGATTAAATTCAAGGGTGACCTGGCCAATCAGGACATCCCGGACATGTCGGTGTACTACGGTAACCTGAAAAATGGCACCTATGTGCCGGCCGGCGAGACCCGTGGCGTGACCATCCATGAACTGACACCGGGCCAGAACGCATCGGGTGAAGTGCAGACCCTCAGTGTCAGTGCTGCGACCGGTTCTCCGGCAAGCTTTGACCTGACCTGGAGTTATGGCGGCAGCACGTGGACTACACCGGGCTCACTGTCCAGTGACATGGGCGCATCGACACTGCGTGCGGCGCTGCTGAATGCCACCTCCGGCCCGAACCGCTTGGGTGACATTGAAGGCCTTGATATTCAGGTACGACAGGTGGCCTCCGGCAGCTGGAAAATTAGCTTCGGCGGTATCTTGGCCGGTCAGGACGTGGCCGAACTGGCGGTGACCAACCTGTCCAATGCCACCACACCTGATGTTTCGCTGGGTACGATTCGCGAAGCCTATCTGCGCAACGAAGTTCAGGATATTCTGCTGGGTGCCTCGGTCGGTGAGTATCGTGTTCAGTTGGGCGAAAACGGTACGCTGTCAGACAGTTTTGCCGCTACTGCCTCGGCTGCCGAGCTGCAGGCTGTACTTGAGGGAATGGCTGAAATCGGTGCCGGCAATGTGAAGGTGACCGGAGAGCCTCAGCGCTGGACCGTTGAGTTTACGGGTCGACTGGCAGGGCAGAATTTGCCCCTGATGCAATTGAGTCCGCTTCAGTCCATTGCGCTTGAGCCTTACACGGCGGCCAGTGGCGAAACCGTGACTCAGATGGTTGAGATCAAGTTTGCTGACGAAAGCGCGTATACGGTCAGTGTTGATATCGCCAATATGAGCATTGCCGAAGCGCAACTGGCACTGCAGACCGCACTGGAACAGCTGGATGGTGTCGGTACAGGCAACGTCAGTGTGGTTGCGGTCGATACGCCCGAAGGTGACAGTCAGCGCTGGGATGTGCTCTTTACCGGTGAGTTGGCCGGTAAAACGGTACAGGCACTCAACCTGAATGTGACGCTTGGAATTACCACTGGTGGTGTCACTCAAACCACCACTGAGCAGATTGAAGGACAAGAGATCCGTGCCAGCCTGATACAGGTGGGTACCTCTGAGCAGCGCCTGATGTCCGGTGGCTTGACATGGGGCAAGCTCAATATTCGCCCTGTGAACGTGGATGACTTCACCTACGTCGCCATCATTCCCAGCACGGGTGTTCTGGTGGAAGGCATTCAGGTTGGCAGTGCCGCAACGGGACTCAACGAAGTGCAGCGCCTCACAGTCAGCGATGCGGCTTCGGGCAGCTATACCTTGACGCTTTCGCTTGCCAGTGGTGATACCTTCACAACAGCCGCCATCGCAGCCGGAGCGGATGCCGCAACTGTCCAGACGGCCCTCAATGATGCGCTGGATGTTGCGGGCAGTGTCACCGTTGCTCTGGAAAACGAGCAACAAAGCAACGTATTTGAAATTACCTTCAGCGGTGCCCTGGCCCGGACCGATGTGCCGTTGCTTACGGCTGATTTTGCAGGTTTGCGCGCCTATGAAGGCGCTGAGGCCGTCACGTATACGCTGCAGGAGGGCCGTTCCGAAACGACCGACCAGGTGGGGCGTGATGAAGTACAGCGGCTGACGTTCAATAATGTCAGCGGCGGCATGTACTCGCTGGTGATGCAGCTTGATGGCAGCTACTACACCATGCAGGAGCCGCTTGAAGTGCTGCCGAATGAAGCGGCGTTGGATACCTGGTTGACCAGTCGTGAGATCGATATCACGGGGCTGAGCCTGCATGAGAAACGTGCAATCGAACTTGAAAGTGCACTTCAGCTTGCCTTCAAGAGCGGCGATCGTGCCATCGCGGGTGCGGATGTTACGGTGGTGGCTGTGCCGGGCGAAACGGCCAACGCTTTCAGTTACGACATTCAGTTTTCCGGAGCGCTCGGCGAGCGCAACCTGCCGACTTTACTGACGTTCCACCGCCTGCAGGCGGTCGACACCACTTCCAGTTACGGTAATGGCAGTGAAGCGCTGGGCTTTGGCCTTGGTGGCCGACAGGCTGAAACCGAGATCGGACCCAAGTTCAATACACTGGAAGATTTTGCATCGGTGTTGGCTGATGCGATCAATGAACTGTTGCCCAGTGGTGAAACCTTTAATATCGCGGCCCGTTTTGATCCGGTGGCGATGGACTTCCTGTTTGATGTAAGTCTGTCACCCTCGCTGCCGGCCCTGGAGCTGCCGATTGGTCTGAGTATTGATGACCTTGATCCGCTGGCGTCGCTTGATCTGTCAGGCGTGCTGGCGATCAATGGTGGCGTTGATCTGTTCACAACCATCGGCCTGGATTTCAATCGTCCAGAGGACTTCCAGATCAACGGCGGCGTGTTGATGTCCGCAGAGGTGCTGGGTGCCAAGGCGGGAGGTGTTGATACAGGATTTGCACGCTTCCTGCAGGATCCGGCCAAGCCGTATGACTCCCGTGAGCAGATTCAGGACGGGGTAGATGCGAATGATGACCCCATCATGGTTGACAACCCGGACTACAACCCGGCTGTTGATACCAGCTTCAACGTCAATTTTGATGGTGACAGCTACACCGTTACCATCAGTGCCGCTTCGCAGAATGACAACAGCAACCTGAATGATCTGCTGACGGATATTCGGACTGCGCTCACTGGTGTGGCGGTGCACGCCAACAGTGCCTTGAGTCGTCTGGGCTACCAGAATCTGGCTCAGGCGGTGGATGTGGCGCTGGCTCAGGACGATAACAACAATGCCCAGCTGGCATTGACGTTCTATGGCAAAACAGTTGGCCAGGCGGGTGTTTCGGCCAGCGGAGCCTTCTCCAGTGTCTTTGGTGTTACCAGCCTGACGGCGCCGATCGAGATGTCATCCCTTGGGCTGCCGAACTCGCTGACCTTGAGTAACGGCAGTGCCTTTGACCTGATCATCGATGGTGCTGATGACCTGGTCAGTGGAGGCAACACGGCTGCCACTGCGGATAACCGCATTACCGTCGGTATTGCATCCGGTACGTATAGTCCCGAGTCGCTGGTGACCGCCCTGAACGCTGCATTGGCGGGAATCAGCGGCAATGCGCTTGGGCCATTGCAGGGCAAGGTCAGTGATCTGGGCGAAGCACTGAAATTCAATTTGAGCACTTTGCCAGATGGCTCCCCAGTGCTGACCTTGAATACCCTGGGCCAGCATATTGCCTCGCTTAACTTTGCCGCGCAGGGGCATGACCCGCTGATCCGTCACTTCGGCTTTGTTGCCGATGCGCTCAACAAAGCCGGTGGCGTGTCCATTTTCCTTGAAGATACGCTCATTGGCGCTCGTCTGACGGCCGGTGTTGAACAGTTCCAGGGGAGTGCCTCCATTGGCTTCGTTGATCTCTCCATGGATAACATGCTGGCGCAGATCAATGCTGGCGTGAATGTTCGTCTTCTGGACGGGCCCGATGGTAACCCGGGTGGGCGTGTCTATCTGGATGAACTGATCGATGCTGCCACACTGACGGATAATCTGTTGGGTATGCGTGGTGCCGTAACCGTAACGGCAGGCGGCAGCGAGGTCCTGATTGCAGCCCCTCGCAGCGATGCCCCCGGGGTGATTTCTGAAGATGTGGGCCTGACCATTACGCTTGATGGCGATACGCTGAACGATGGCAAGCCGATAGAACTTGATGTGAAGCTGCTGGCCTCGTCAACACTGAACAACAGCAGCGTAGCGGATCTGGCCAGTGATCTGAACACGGCGGTGGATACGGCGATTGATCGCTGGAATTCGGAGCACAGCGGTAAGCTGACTGCGGCGCAGTTGGCCGATCTGAAATCCCATACTTGGGTCACCGCCGGTGATCTTGTGCTGTACGACATCAGCACCAAAACATCGACCACCACCGTTGCCGGTGCGCTGCAGTTTGTTGCACCTGCCGTGGCCAGTGTTCGTGTTGAGGGCCGACGCCTGATCAACGAATACATGAGCCCGGTGACCTTCAGTGACAGTAACTACACCATCGGCAGCCAGCCGATGGCCAATCTGATCATAGACGGTATCAACCTGGATGCCGGTGGTCTGAGTCTGTTGCCGCCTGATGTCGATCCGCGTATTGAGATCAGTGTACCGATTATTGATGTCTGGAACGGCGTTCTGTCTCTGTCTGAAGCCGTTGATGTGCGTGTGATCGGTGCGGATGCGCTAACCGGTTTTGGTGATCTCTCCTGGGTACAGATTATCGAAGGCCTGCGCATGGCATCGAGCCTGCTCAGTCAGTTCGAGACCTTCAGCTTCCTCGATCAGGATATTCCGGTCATTGATCTCAGCGTCAATGACATGTTTGATATCGCCGTTGAGCTGGCGCGTGCTGTTGAGGAGGTGGGGAACAACCCGGCTACTGGTGTGGGCCAGTTGCAGGAAGTGTTGGCCGACAGCTTTGGCTTGCCGATCTACGATCCATCGCGCCCCGATGTATTTGGTGTCAGCCTGGACTATGACGCGGCATCAAACGCCGTGATGCTGAATATTCCCTATGAGATTGACCTGCTCGACAAGAGCTATCCAATCTCCATTGATCTGGCGACGCTGGGCGAGTTGATTGGTGGTACGGCACTGCAGGACCTGATGGGGTCCGTTGGCAGTATCGTTGACGTGGGCGGCAGTGCGCTGGTGAACCTGAAGTCCTCAGCCATGGTGAATATTGCGCTGGGTCTGGATCTGGCGTCCGGTGCCATGTTTGTGTACGACTATTTCGATGGTGGTACCGCGGATAACCTGGATGACGATACCGGTACTTTTGCTCGCTTGGGCATGGAGGTCAACGGCACCTCGCTGGCGTTTAACGCATCCCTGGGCCTGTTCTCG
The DNA here is from genome assembly GCF_040547565.1 of Marinobacterium sp. MBR-109. Taxonomy (NCBI): domain Bacteria; kingdom Pseudomonadati; phylum Pseudomonadota; class Gammaproteobacteria; order Oceanospirillales; family Oceanospirillaceae; genus Marinobacterium; species Marinobacterium sp. MBR-109. The sequence continues at coordinate 102,043 of NZ_JBEPPZ010000011.1, read as the reverse complement.
CTGGATGTGAAAAACGGCACGGCGGATATTCTGGCCCAGGCCGGTCTTTACTTGGGCGATGATCCCGACGGTGTTGCCGGTCAGGGCGACGGCCGACACTATCTTGGTTCGGCCATTTCGGTCAAAACCCTGCAGGAGGGTGAAAGCGTTGCTCTGATCTGGGATGAAACGACCGTTCCGACCGGTTTCAACATCACCGGTCAGGGCACGACGGCGGATAACTGGACGCTGACGGGAGATGCTGATGAGGCTTTCCGCCTGCACTTTACCGTTGCCGGGGTGGACTATTTCACTCAGTCGCTGGTGCGAGGCTATGAGGCCGACACGGTTCAGGCCTATGTAGAGGAAGCGTTGCTGCACGGCCCGACGGCCCTGCGAGGGGCGGTCAGTGTTGAGCAGATCGATGCGGACGACCCTGCCAAAGGCTGGAAAATCGTGGTTAGCGGTGCGGGCTTCGATGGCAAGACACTGGAATTGGGTGTTCAGCAGCTGCGTACCGAGGCCGATGGTGGCCCGCTGGGCGAACTGAATGAGATCCAGTGGGTCAGCATCCCGTCCGGCTCCGGTGGCACGTTCACACTGACGGCCGATATCGACGGTCGTCGCTATACCACAGGCAATATTGCCTGGAACGCCAGTGCTTCAGCCGTGGCAACGGCCCTGCGCACGGCATTGACCAGTGGTGCACATGCCATTGCCGGTGCCGATGTCAGTGTGACGCTGCACAATGCTGCCAAGCCGCAGGATGGCTGGCACATCGAATTTACAGGTACTCTGGCGGGTCGAGGCATCGCCCAGCTCGAGGCCGAAAACAGTGCGTTGACACATGAAGGTGCTGTAGTGGCCGTTCCGGTTGTCGTCAGCAACTCGCCGGGTGTGGTTAACCAAACCCGCGTCATGCTGGTGGCCGCGACCGATGGCACCTTCGATTTGAGTTTCACATACGGCGCGACAACCAAAACGCTGACCAATCTGGCCTGGGATATCACCGCAGAAGAGCTGCAAGCCGCTCTCAATACCGCCATGGGCGGTGGTTACAGTGACATTCTGGCTGTAAATGATACCGATAACGGCGGCTTCCTGATCAGCTTCGATGGCGACCTGCTTACCGGCAAGGGAGTCACCGTCAGCGTTGATGGAACCAACCTTAAGGCATCGCCATTTGGTGCGCTTTATCGTGATGTGGCGGTCGACTTTGAGGGCACGGCCAATGTGCTGTTGCCTGGCTATGTCACTCTGCCCAACGAGATTTTTGCCCTTGGGCGCGAGCTGGGGCTGATCGACACCAGTCTCAGAAATCCGATCTACATCGGCGATATAGAGCTGCAGGTCAACAGCCTGGGCGACCTGATGGACGGGCTGATTGCTGGCGACACCGTCAGCTCCATCATGATCAGCGAGCCGGGGGTATACAACGACGCCTATACCCTGAACTACCGTCTGCCAGATCTTGGCGGCATGTTTGATCTGTTCAAACTGAACAACCCGTTGATCCGTTTGATCCGCGACCCATCCGTGATCATTGATGGCATCGATTATGCGCTCAAAGGCATTCAGCAGTCACTGGATGCCATCGCCTCTCTGCCGCTGCCGTTGATCGGAGATCAGCTGGCCAAGGGCGCGCAGTTTATCAGTGATTTCCGCGGCAGTGTCATTGCCGAGATTCAGGAGTTCATCGACAGCTCACTGGATACCTACGGCGGAATGGAAAACGCTCTGCGTATGACACTGTTCGATGTATTCACTGCGGACAGCAATAACGATGGTTTGATCAATCCGCTGAGCATGGATCAGTGGATTGAGGCTGAAATCAATGAGGTTGATATCGCTGATCGTGGCGGTGATAACCCGTTCCTCAACTACCTCAAGGATTACAACGGGGACGGCATTGTCACGGCTGACGATATCGTGGTTGAGTATCTGGCGTTTGGCTCCCTGTCCCCGGCAGGTGTGGCGGCGGGTACCCGTTTGGGTTACACCCTGGCGGGTCGTACTTCAGATGTGCGCGGTGACAAGAACGGCGGCGATATCATCGCCGGAGATGGCTATGATCCGCTGGCTGAAGCGGGAGCGCTCCAGTTCCGCATGAATCTGGGGCAAAGCCTGCTGTCCCGTGAAGTTGACCTGTCCTTTGATATTGGACTGCCGGGCCTTAATCTGGACGTGGATGGCGGTATCGGGCTGGATCTGGGCTGGGACTTCTTCTTCGGCTTTGGCGTGAATATCCAGGAAGGCCTGTATCTGGTCTCTGAAATGCCGGGGAATGCGGGTCTTGATGATGCCGACTACACCCGGACCAGCTTTGATCTGATTACGCAAAGCGCCACGTTACCGTCTCACAGCTTGCAGGAAACCACGCGTATCAGCCTGGCCAAGCCTGACGCTGCCGCGGGTACGTTTGATATCAGCTTTGCTGCTAACGGCAGTAACTGGACAGCGGCTGGGTTGGACAGCAGTACGCTGGATGCCACCACGCTGCAGCAGTTGCTCAATGAGCAGGTTGAAGCGGGCTATACCGGCATCCAGGTCACGGAGAATGGTGGCAACTGGATTATCGATTTCGGTGGCAACACCCTCATGGGGTCGGTTGTCACGCTGACGAATACGCTTGGGCTGGCCGTTTCAACGCTGAGTCAACCCACGGATCCCTCTACGGTGGCGTCACAGATCTATCTGACGCCTCCGGTCAGCTCTCAGGGCACCTTTGATCTGAGCTTCTCAGCGGGAGGTAACAGTTGGGGACTGACCGGTGTCAGCAACAGTACGACAGCGTCCGAACTGCAGACATTGCTGAATAAGGAAATTTCGGCCGAGTATACCGGCATTACCGTGGTTGAGCAGGGTGATGACTGGCTGATTACCTTTGGTGGCGCTGCCTTGTTGGGGCAGGATGTCACGCTAACGGGACGCGCTGAGGCGATTCAGGACCCCGCGCTTAACCCGTTGATCGAAAACCCCTGGGAGCTGCCGGGCACCAACCCGGCCGTCAACGAGCTGAGTATTGTATTCGATGCGTATCTGGCGGGTAATCCGGCTTCGGTCACCGCAAACATCTTCTTTGTAGCAGGTACTCTCACGGATTATTTGGCCGGTGACACCGTGGTGGATCAAAACGGTAATGATGTCAGCAACTACTCACCCTTTGGTGATGAAGTGGGTGCTCGTACATTCTTCCGTGGCGAGTTCGCCATCGATATGGTTGATCGCAACTCGGATGGTCGCCTGACCTACGCTGAAATGACGGCTGGTAAATTCTCTGACAATTTCCGCCAGAGGTTTACCGGTGCCGCTCAGGCCAACTTCCACATGGAGCTGTCGATTCCGAATACACCGTTGCCGCGTATCATCGGCGACTTCCACATGACCTGGGCGCTCAACACCGACTCAATTCCGGTTGGCTACGGCGATATGTTCTCCGTTCAACCGCAGGTATGGATTACCGATCTGGCATTGGATGTCGGCAGCCTGCTGTCGGATTTCCTGGGGCCGATAATCTCCGAGATCCAGAAGGTTACTCAGCCTCTGCAGCCGGTGATTGATGGCCTGACCATGCCGATTCCGGGACTGTCAGAGCTCGCCGGGCGTGACTACACGATTCTTGATCTGGCTGAACAGCTTGGTAAAGGCAAGGTCAACATTGGCTTGATCAAGAACCTGGTCTATATGCTGGATCTGTTCAATGCGATTCCGACTGATGCACAGGGTCTGATCATTCCCATTGGACGGGTGTTCAGCTTCGGCGGCAATCTTCAGGACAGCAAGAGCAGTAAAAACGCGTCCCTGAGCGGCAACGTCAACAGTACCGATCAGGCAATGAGTTCCAATACGTCTGGTTCAACTGCTGGTACGCAGTCGTTCATGGACAAAATGAAGAATCCGAACAATGCGTTCAAGATTCCGATTCTGACCGATCTGTCGCTGGTGCTGGATTTGATCATGGGCAAACCGGTCGATCTGGTCACCTTCACGCCCCAAAATCTGAGCGTGGATGTTCAGATTGATGTCGGTTCCTGGGTCTATCCCGGGGTGAAGGCCGGTATTCGTGGAGGGGTGGCCATCGATGTGGCCCTGACACTTGGCTTCGATACCTACGGTATTCTTAAATTCTTTGACAGTGAAAACCCACTGCATATTCTCGAAGGCTTCTACGTCAGTGATAACTTCGTCAACGGTGTAGACAAGCCAGAGGTAGTATTGAATGCCTTCCTTGAGATCTACGCTGAGCTGAACGCCCTGGTTCTTCGGGCCGGTGCAGCCGGTGGTATTTCGCTGACCGGCGAGCTTGATTTCTGGGATGAGAACGGCCCGGGTGCCCGTGATGGCAAATTCCGTGCGCTGGAAATTCTTAACCAGTTGCTGTGTGAACCCTTTAATCCGCTCAACCTGGTCGAGGCCAACCTGAGAGCTGATGCCTACGCCCGTGTTTATGTGGACGTCAACACATTGCTGGCAGGCTGGAAGAGCGTCTACAAACAGACGATTTTCAATATCGAACTGTTTGAGATTGTCTGGAAGCCCAAACCCTGCATGCCGATTCTGGCATCAGATGACAACGGCGATGGCACGTTTGTCCTCCATATGGGCACCAACTCACTGCTGCCATCCGACACGGTCGTGGACTTCAATATCGCGGCGATGATGGAAGGCAAGGGCGCAGTGGATCGCCAGTACCGCAATATCGATGATGGTGACGAGAAATTTATTCTTAAACAGATCGGTAACGGTGAGGTCGAAATCACCGCGACGCTTAACGGCACCGAATACACCGTGGTGTACACCGGCGTGAAAAAAATCGTCGGCTTTACCGGTAAGGGTAATGACACGGTAGACGCTTCAGGTCTTAGCAGCATCGATGTGGTGCTGTTGGCAGGTGAGGGTACCGATACGCTGATTGGTAGCCAGATTGATGACGTGCTTATTGGTGGCAGTGGCAGCTCCAGCCTCAAGGGTGGAGAGGGCGATGACCTGTTGATGGTACGTGCCGGAACAACCGCAATGGAAGGCGGCAGCGGAGCTGATGCCTATCGCTTCATCGGCAATTGGGGTGTGGCGACTATCAATGACAAGGATGTGCGTGGCGATGCCAACGTGCTCGACTTCTCTGACCAGAGTGGTGGGCTGGTGTTGGATACCTACACCGGTACGGTCACTCAAGGCAGCAATCGGGTAAGCTGGGACAGCAAGACCGAAATCGGTCTCATTGCCGGTGGCAGTGGCGATGACATTGTGGATATGTCCTACGAGACGACAAAGCTTCATATTCAGGTCGCGGACGTGTATCCCGATATGGCCCTGATTGAAGCCAGCCTGAATACCAATGCCCAGTCTCGCCTGAGCGATACCGACGCGACCGCACTAAATGACGGCATTATCACCGGCATCTCCAGCGGTGCGGTCAACAACGAGGATGCCCCGGTATCCACTTATGGTGACCGGATTCTGCGCTTCGTCGGTTTTGAAAACCTGATTGGTGGTGGACAGAGCGATATCTTTGCGTTCGAGGACAAGGCCGCCATCAGTGGCAGTGTCTATGGTGGCTCTGCCAGTGGTGTAGGCCTGAACGCTTCCTATGAACGGGAAGGGGTGCGCAATACCATCGACTTCTCCGATTACGCGACTGCTGTCAGCATCAATACCAGTGGCAGCGCATACACCCTGCCGACGGGGTTCACGACCATGGCCGGAGCCGCTACGGTGGCATCGAGCAGTCGTATTAATGCCAATGCCGGTAACGTCACGATCCGTGGCTTCCATAACATCATTGGTGGTAAAGGCAACGATGTGCTGGTCGGCGATAACCGCCAGAACCAGATTTTCGGCATGCAGGGTAATGACACACTTGTCAGCATCAGCGGTGGTGATCTGCTGGTGGCGGATACACTGATCGTTGAAGCAACCGGCAATACCATCGAGTCCAAATCCACCGCCCTGGTAACGCGTCCGGCATGGACACAGCTGCCTTCACGTGAATGGACCTGGTTCGATGCCAGCATTCACAGCACCTCCATGAACGGTACCGGTGAAGTACTGATCGGTGGGTTGGGTAATGATGTTCTCATGGGCTCACTGGGTCTCGACAGACTCTATACCGGTGCCGGCAACGATACCCTGGCTGGTGATCTGGCTCGCATGAGCTTTGATTCCACCGGTGCGCTGGTCAGTGCAGAAGTGGATGAAATTACCGATGCCGGTTTTGGTGAGGCAGACTATATCGAAGGCCTCAACGGTGACCATGTGGTAATTGGTGGTGCCGGTGCGGATGAGATTCTGCTGGGCGATGGTGACAACCTGGTGCTGGCGGATGAAGGTTACCTGGTACTGGATCCATTCACCCGTCGTGCTCTGGATGTTGCCACCTGGAACAGTGGTTACGGTGCCGGCGATACAGTCACCTTGGGCACCGGCAGCAACATTGTTCTGGGCGGTGCCGGTGGTGACAGTATTACGGCGACCGACCCGGATGGCGAGCGCAACATCATTTTGGGTGACCACGGGCGCATCCAGTTTTCACTGGCCGAACCTGACGACCACCGCCTCAGCAGTCTGACATCGCAGACCAGTGTGACAACCGGCGGTGACGATATCATCACGTTGGGTACCGGTAATGCGGTTGTCATTGGCGGCCGTGGTGTGGACAGCATTACACTGGCGGCCACCGGAGGCGATGCCAGCGGCAACTCCGAGCGTCTCCTGGCCGGTGATCATGCCGATATCCTGTTCGATGCCTTGGGTGCAATGACCGCATTCCGTTCAACCGACACGACAGCCGCCACGGCAGGGGCCGATCAGATCCGGGTCGGTACGGGCAATGACACGCAGGCTCGCAATCTGGGACGCAACTTCATTATTGGTGGGCTGGGCAACGACAGGGTTCTGGTGTCGGCGCATGTGGATACCGATGGCCGTCTTGTGCGCGGTGAAGCCGAAAGTGAAGATGTGATTCTGGGCGACAATGGCGAAATTCTGCGCAGCGCCTCGACTGTATCACGTCCAAATATGATGCTGAGTGTCATCAGCACTGAAACCGACAAGGGCGGCAACGATCAGATCATTTCCGCCAACGGTAACAAGCTGGTGATCGGCGGCTTCGGCGCCGATACCGTCAACCTGTTTGACGGTACGCACCTGGTGATGGGGGACAACGCAGCCTTCCTGTTTGATGCCGTTGCTGCAAACGGTGTACTGCGTTCGGCAACCACGACCAGCACCGTATTGGGCGGGGCTGACACCATTACCCTGCGCGAAGGCTATAAGCTGGTGGCCGGTGGCATTGGTGCCGACAGCATCAAGATCAATGCGACGACTACGGCTGAAGCCAGTGGCAGCGGCTGGAATACCGGCGGTGAATTTATCGGCGGCACCAGTTATCTGGCAGGTGTGGTCGGTATTGCGGCGGTGTTGCCGTCACCTGCGACCACGTCTGGCCAGATTGAAAACCGAGGTCGTCACGGTCGCTTCATTGCAGGTGATAATGCCGAATTCCTGTTCGACAATCGCGGCGGCTTGACCACCCAGCGTACGCTGGATCAGATCGCGGCGACCGGCGGTGATGACACCATCACCATCGGTGCCGACAACACCACGGCCACGCTGGGGTTTAACCTGATGATGGCGGGTATGGGGTCCGATACGGTCGAGGTTGGGCGAGGCTCACTGAGCGAAAGCGTCGTACTGGGTGACAACGGTGAATACCTGCGTCAGCCGCAGAGCTACCTGCTCAGTGCCGTCCGATCCACTGTGACCGGCGCCGGTGGTATGGATAACATCCTGCTGGGCTCGGGTGCGCACACGGTGATTGCGGGTATGGGGGCTGATACAGTCGACATCCGCTCCAGCGATGCGCGCGCGGCTCTGGACGGCCTCGTCAACCGCCATCTTGTAGCCGGTGATTCCGCTGAACTGACCTTCAGTTCAGATGCGCTGGTCAGCATGGCCAGCCTTGCGACCAACAGTGGTGGTGATGACAGGCTGACGATTGGTGAAGGTGATTTGGCGTTGATAGGCGGCTTTGGTCGTGATCTGGTGAGCATTAACGCCAATACCACGGCTTTCCGCGCGCTGGCGGGCGATAATGCTCGCTTCGAGTTTGCTCCGACCGACCAGGTTGCAGATCAGGCGGAAAGTCTGACGCGCATGGTGACAACCGATCTGCAGGCCGCGACCGGTGGAGATGATGAGATTCGGGTTGGTATTGCCGGTTCAATTACCGGTGATCTGGGTGAAGTGCTGGCGATTGGCGGTATCGGGGCAGACCGTATCAACATCAATGGTGCCCGTGCACGTACCACCATGATCGGTGACAACGGCGAGATACAGCGTCTGGCCGGTCTGACAGAGATGGGAGGTGCTCAGCGCCAGTCCGTCAGCAGCTTTGATGTCACGCTCGGTGCGGATGATATTCTGACAACGGTCGCCGGCGATGCCGTGATCATTGGTGGCAGTGGCAGTGATGATATTCGATCAGGGCGTGGCAATACGCTGGTGGCCGGTGATCATGCCCGCATGCTGTTCAGCGCTGATGGTGCGATTCAGCTGATGACCAGTCTAGGCACCAGCATTGGAGGCAACGACACCATTCAGATCGGTGGCGGCGACCCAACTCTGGCGGATGGAGACAAGGTTGTTATTGGTGGCTTCGGTGCTGACAGCATTACGCTGAGCGCGGATGTGGCTGCTGCCGGTGAAAGCCGAGAGCGGACCATCGCCGGTGACAACGCTAACATCGCATTTGATGTTCAGGGCAGGTTGCTCAGCTTTGCCACTCTGGATGGGGATCAGTCTACCGGGGGGAACGATGCCATTACCCTCACGCTGTCCGGCGATGACCAGAATGCAGGTGCCATAGCCGAGTATCAGGTGGTCGCCGGTGGTGTCGCTGATGACACTATTCGGATTCAGTCCGGTGTCAGAACCGGTGATGTAATATCCGGTGATAACCTGGACTACCGTCGCATGATTGCTGCCGACGGCGTGCGTCAGCACCTGTTCGCTGGTGTCACTCAGCCAACCCTGGGTGGTAATGATCAGATCGTGACCGCGGCGGGTGACAAGCTGGTCTTCGGCGGTGCCGGAAACGACAGCCTCACCGCCTTCACCGGGGCTGCAGATCACTCTGTTGTCTTCGGTGATGCAGGAGATGCCGTGTACGAGGAGTACCTCAACGGAGATGACTTCGAGCGAACTCGCCTGCAGCAGTTGATGACGACATCGCCGCAGTCAGGTGATGTGGATAACATAGTGCTCGGTAGTGGTGATGCGGCGGTGTTCGGTGGGTCGGGTGCGGACCAGATCCGCATCAGCTCGGTTGACCAGAGTCGCCGCCTGATCGCGGGCGACGAAGCGCAGGTCAATTATGACCTGGGCGTTCCAGTATTAATGCAAAGCACCGATACCAGCTCTACCCCCACCGGAGTGGCGGGTAACCAGTTTATTCTGCCGGATACCGGGACCAACTTCCTGATCGGGGGGCTGTCGATTGATACGCTGGTGGGCAGTATTGGTGACAGCCATCGTTTGCTGCCGGGAACCGGCTCGATCAACCTGCTGAGCAAAGTGGTCAGTGTTGTGGTGCTGGGTGATGCCGGTGAAATGGGCATCTTTGCCGACCGTGAATATGCATCCGGTGCCAGCGATGAACTGCTGATCTCGGGTGCCACCCTGGTTCAGGGCGATACCGGGGGTGGTCCAGGGGGTGGCGACAGTTACACCTACTTCGGTGAGGGCAGTGTGACCGAAGAGTTGAGTAACAGCACCTCTGGCCGTATCGCGTACCCGTCACTGACGGGAGGTTTTGCGACCTTCAACAGCGCGGCCAACAGTCAGCAGGGTCAGTACGGCTACCTGACCGTGTTCGAGAACGGCGGCTGGCGCTATGATCTGGGCCATGATGCCAACGGCTTCAGTGAGGCCGTCAATGCACAGGCGCAGGGACTGAAAGACGGCGATCAGCGCGTCGAGTATTTCACCGTCAGCACTACAGATGGCAGCACCACGACGGTGACGATTGACGTGCTGGGGCGTACCGATCTGCCGGGTTCCGTTACAGCGACTCTGACTGAGGACGATGGTCTGGTCAGCACCGTATCCGGTCGTCTGACCGATAGCGAAGACCCGGAGCTGAGAACGCGCTACCTGAGCATGGATACTCAAACGGACTTTGGTCGATTTACATTGACCGATGACGGCCAGTGGCAGTATGTGATCAACAACGGTGCAGCCGCCGTGCAGGCGTTGCGTGCAGGGGAACGGGTGACCGATACCCTGACCGTCACCACGCTCGATGGCAGTTCGGCAACGGTTGCGATTGAGCTGGTGGGTACCAATGACGCTGCCGTGATTGGCGGGGCTGAGCCGACTCAGGCTACAGTCGTGGAAGAGGCGGATAACGCCGCCGTTGATCAGTGGCTGAGTGCCAGTGGACAGCTGTCCATAAGCGATGCCGATGCCGGTGAAGCGACCTTTGCCGGTCAGGTCAGCATACTGACTGCTGATGCGTTGGGAGAACTCACCATTTCTCCGGACGGCAATTGGAATTACGTAGTGCGCAATGGCGCTATTCAGTATCTGACTGCCGGCGAAACCCGCATCGAACGATTTGAAATCAGCAGTGCCGATGGCAGTGCAACGCGTACGCTGGAAATCCGGATTGAAGGACGCAATAACAGTGCGGTGATCTCCGATCCGGGTACCCTGCAGGTGGTCGAAGATCAGCAGACACAGCTTAACGGCGTACTGAGCGTGACCGATGCCGATGCTGGCCAGTCACTGTTTGTGGCTCAGGACAACAGTTCGGCCTACGGTCGCTTTGTGCTGGCAACCGATGGCAACTGGAGTTACAGCCTTGATAATGCCTCGGCAGCCGTGCAGCAGCTGACTTCGAATGACCAGCTGAGCGACAGCTTTACGGTGGTAACGGCTGACGGCAGCAGTCGCAGCTTCAATATCTCGATTCAGGGCAGTGATGACCAGCCTGTGATTACACCGGCATCCGGTGATGGTGCCCTGGCGATCCTGACTGAAGATCAGCAACTGTCCGCTAATGGCGCGCTTACGATTGTTGATGCTGATGCCGGTCAATCCCTGTTCGTGGCTCAGGACAGCAGCTCAAGCTATGGCCGCTTTGTGCTGAGTACGGATGGCAGCTGGAGCTACGCCCTTGATAATACCGCCACGGCCGTGCAGGGGCTGATCTCGGGTCAGCAGGTCACGGACCAGTTCACGGTCGAGACGGCCGATGGCACCACCGAGACCTTCAATTTCACCATCCAGGGCAGCGATGACCAGCCGGTGATCACTCCCAATACGGGTACACTGGCTTCACTGACTGAAGACCAGCAGCTGTCGGCCAGTGGTGTATTGGTGATCAGTGATGCTGATGTAGGTCAGGCTCAATTCGTGGCACAAGACAGCAACTCAAGCTATGGACGCTTTGTCCTGAGCACGGATGGCAGCTGGAGCTATGTACTGGATAACAGCGGTGCAGCCGTGCAGGGGCTGGTATCCGGTGAGCAGGTCACCGATCTGTTCACGGTCGTGACCGCTGATGGCACAACCTCAACCTTCAACTTCACCATTCAGGGCAGTGATGATCAGCCGGTTATCACGCCTGCGGCCGGTGATGGCGCACTGGCAGTGCTGACTGAAGATCAGCAACTGCTGGCCAGTGGTGTGCTGGCGATCAGCGATGCTGATGCGGGTCAGGCCCAGTTTGTTGCACAGGACAGCAGCTCCGCGTTGGGCCGCTTTGTCCTGAGCACCGATGGCAGCTGGAGCTATACCCTTGATAACAGCGCTGCCGCCGTGCAGGGTCTGGTGTCCGGTGAGCAGGTCACGGATCAGTTCACGGTAGAGACGGCTGACGGAACTACTGAAACCTTCAGTTTCACCCTTCAAGGCAGTGATGATCAGCCGGTTATCACGCCTGCGGCCAGTGATGGCGCGCTGGCGGTACTGAGTGAAGATCAGCAACTGCTGGCCAGTGGTGTGCTGGCGATCAGTGACGCCGATGCCGGTCAGGCTCTGTTCGTGGCGCAGGACAACAATTCTGCCTACGGTCGCTTTATCCTTGATGCCAACGGCAACTGGAACTACACCCTGGACAATGACAGCGCTGCAGTGCAGGCACTGGCAGCGGGTGTCAGCGTGACAGACCGCTTCTCGGTTGAGACAGCGGACGGAACCGTACAGGAGTTCGGCTTCACGATTGATGGTCGCAACGATACCCCGGTGATTACACCAGACCCGACCACAGGACCTGTTGCCAGCGTGGTGGAAAGTCTGGTTATGACTCAGAGTGGTCGTTTGCATATCAGTGATGCCGACCAGGGTGAGTCCACTTTTGCGGCACTGAACCAGACCACGGCTTATGGCACGTTGACCGTGGATGCCGCCGGCAACTGGACCTATCAGCTGGACCCGCTCAGTGAGGCACTGGCTGATCTGGCGCGTGATCAGAGTGTGGTGGAAAACTTCACCCTGACGACCGCCGATGGCACTGACGTTCTGATTTCGGTTCGTATTACCGGCTACCTGAACGTGAGTCAGAACCAGGCAGGGTTCGAGCTCAGTGCGGCCCCGACCGTGATCCAGCCTGTTCAGACGACTGCAGGCACTGGTGATGGCACGTCTGATAGCCTGCTGGACATGATGCAGAACGGCAGTATGCCCGTAGAGCAGGACGAGTCATCGGATTCAACACAAACCGTTGCGTTCAGCTTGACCACACTGGGTGATGATCTCTTTATGCCGACGCAGAGTGGTGTTCCGGCTACGTTAGAAACCACACTGGGCGAGAGTGTAGAGACGGCTCCTGGACTGATGGAGTCCGGTGTCAAATTGAATACAGGTTCTAACGTTGGCCTGCCGTCTGAGCCTGAGTCCGAGTCAGTCAATGGCGCCGCTCAGACTGAGAGCGAAAACCTGGTGCCTCAAGCTGATGAACAGGCTGCCGAGACTGCACAATCACTGGTCGGATCTGAGTCGCTGCTCGGAGCGGATGAGGACGAAGATGACGACGACAAGCGCAAGCTAAGCGCTGAGGCTGATGATGCTGGCTCTGAGGGTGCAGACACCGATGGTGGGGCAGACGAAGCCGTGGCAGCGGGCGGTGCTGTTCCTGACGGGGAAGCGCAGGCCGGTGCTGAACCGGAGGCTGCTGCTGAGGGTGAATCGTCCGAGAACGCACCTGAAACTGAACCCTCCAATGAAACCGAAGCTGGTGATACGGAGCAGCCTGAGAGTGCTGGTCTGAACGTTTTGGAAGGGGTGGGTGCAGCATCCAGTCTGCTTGTTGCCCGCTCAGATGCGGCGAAAGCAGGTGGACGTATTCGATGGGACTGGGGGCGGGCCGAGGCCTGAAAACAAGAATGAATGCTGATGTGATTTGCAGAGCAGACAGGTACGACACATTGAAACTGAAATCTGAAACACCGTTTGGCAACGCCTGCGAGGTAAAGCAATGAAGTCTGTCAGAGCAGGCATGAAACCGCTCGTTTCGTTTACTACGACTGTTATCGCAGTCGCGCCCATGTGGCTTTTGGCGCAGGGTGTTAATACCGAGCCTCAGCTCGTGAGCCTGTTTGCTCAGTCAGACAATCAGGGTGCCACCAACCCGGCCACCGATCCGATGCAAATTCCTGATCGCGTGAAAGGGAAGATGGTTTTGCGGGCACCTGCAGCTGCTCCAAAGATTGATCCAGCGATTGAACCGCCACCGGTTGATCTGACCCAAAGAACCTTCGCAGTTGATGCTATACCCGTGCTGGAAGGGGCCGATGTGAATGTTGAGCACCTTGCTCAAGTGATGGAGCCCTGGAGTGGCAAGGCGCTGAGCTTTGATGAGTTTCAGTTGGCAGCCAATGACCTGCTCAGTTTCCTGCGTGAAAATGGTCATCCGGATGCTGTGTTGCGCTTTTCTCAGATGCAGTTTATGGAAAACCAGCAGGTCGCTGTGGCGATCGAGGGCCTGGAGCCAGTCACTCCCTATCAGGATGCTACTCCGAGAATTCAGGTGGCCGGGTTTGATGTCCATGGTGTGACCCTGTTGACTGAAGCTGAAGTTGCGGAGCATATGGCGCAATGGTCAGATCGTGAACTGACTGTTGAAGAGCTGGGAGAGGCGACAGAGTCTCTTGCTCGTCTGTTGCGTGATCGTGGTTATGCACTGGCACAGGCCTGGCTGCCGCCTCAGGAAATCAGCGATGGTGTCGTGCGCGTTGAAGTGCTTGAAGGCGTCGTGGACGAAATGTCCGGTGAAAATGGTCTGACGGTGGCGGGCAATGATGCCCGCCTCAAGACGGACGTAGCATCGGCCTATCTGGCGCAAGCGGTCAAGCCAGGCGAGCCGCTCGATGTGGTCGCTCTGGAAGAGCAGGTCCGGTTGCTGAATGACTTGCCGGGGGTGAAACGCGTTCAGACCGATCTGAAACCGGGTAGTCAGCCGGGAACCACACAGGTAATGGCTCAGGTTGAAGACGATGATCTGGTGAATGTGCTTGTTACGGCTGACAACCACGGCAGCGAATACGCCGGTGCCGAGCGTGTGAGTGCCAATATCAACCTGAACAGTCCGAGTGGTCACGGTGAGCAGCTTTTTCTTAACGTGACTGAAGCTGAGGCGTCCCGCAGCTACAAGGTAGGTGGACATGTACCGGTTGGCTACTCAGGACTCAGACTGGGCCTGTCTTATGCTGCCATGAATGTTGACTTTGACCTGAGCCAGGGCTTTTCTGTCCCGATCAATATTGCCAGCGACTCCTCGGCGGCGTCTGCTTTTGCCAGTTATCCGCTCAAGCGCAGCGCTCAGACCAATATGGATCTGTATGCCAGCCTTGATTTCAAGAATTACCAGAACTCGATTTTGTATGGCGCGGTTGAGAATGATCGTGATATCACATCGGCCAGTCTGGGCTTCAGCGGTGATCATATTGATCGGTTCAGCGGTCAGACTCGCTGGGGACTGACGCTTACGCAGGGCAGTGTAGGCCTGGAAGAGGGCAGCAGTTATCAGTTCAACGATGCCCAGGGCGCCCAAACCGAAGGCAGCTTCACCAAGCTGAACTACTCGTTGCAACGTTACCAGTCACTGCCACTGGAGGGTCTCTTCTTCAATGCATCTCTGAACGGTCAGTGGGCCAGTGGCAACCTCGACAGTTCAGAGAAATTCCAGCTCGGCGGGCCGGATGGCGTGCGTGCCTGGCCTGTGGGTGAAGGGATCGGAGATAACGGCTGGGTTGCCAATCTTGAACTGCGTCAGATTCTGTCGCGGCCTGATTGGGGGCGTGTAGAAGCCTTCGGGTTTTACGATATTGGGGGCATCACTCAATATGCTGACCCCAACCCCGGCATCGTGTACGACGGGCCCAACGACTATACCCTCGATGGCTACGGTGTGGGTGTGAGCCTGACCTATGGGGAGAGTGGAAGTCTGCAGCTTGTGTATGCACACAAGGGCAAAGACAACCCAAACCCGACGCCTGAAGGCACTGACAGCGATGGCAAGAACGACCAGGGCCGTATCTGGCTTACTGGCAAGATTCTGTTTTGAGGAAGAGGTCCGGAATGACCAAGCATAATGAACGGGTGAATACTGCACCCACTTTCAACCCCAGGCTTCTTTCGCTAGCGGTGGCTTCCGTCTGTTTTTCAATGCAGGTGCAGGCTGCGCCCGCAGTGGACGAACTGCCATCCGGTGCTGTTATTCGCCAAGGCCAGGCGGTGATCACACAAGCTGATAATGTGATGAACATCCAGCAGAACAGCTCACGGCTGGTGACAGACTGGAATACCTTCAATATCGGCTCCGATGCGATCGTCAATTTCTTGCAACAACGCTCTGACCTTGCGCTTAACCGAGTCTTGTCTGGTGATCCATCCCAGATTCTGGGCCAGATCAATGCTCAGGGCGGTGTGATCATCGCTAACCCGGCGGGTGTTCTGTTCGGCAGCAGTGCGCGCATCGATGTCGGAAGCCTGGGTGTTCTGGGTCAGATGCCGGACAGCGAAGAGTTCATCAACGGCTCTTTGTTACTGGAAGACCTGGCGGCAGGCGGTAATGTCATCAACCAGGGACAGATCACGACCCGTACGGGTGGCTTCGTTGTATTGGCGGGTAAAACGGTTGAAAACAGTGGCACCATCACGGCAGAAGCAGGACAGGTTGCCTTGCTGGCCGGTGATAATGCACGTCTTGAGCTGACAGCGGATGGTCTGATCGGGGTTGAGATGGATGGCGTCAGTGCCGAAGCGGCCATCGCCAATAGCGGTGCCATTGTCGCGGATGGAGGCAAGGTTCTGATTCAAAGCCGGCATGCCGGTGGTGCACTGTCCGCTGCAATCAATCAGACAGGTATTGTGCGGGCCAATACACTGGCCATGGCCGGTGACGGCACTATCCGCATTGATGCGGGCGAAGGCGCGGCGATGATTGCTGGGACCGTGGAAGCCAAAGGTGATAATGCAGGCGAAGCAGGTGGCCGAATTCTGGTTACTGGCGCTGATGTGGAGATCACTGGCAGCCTCAATGCGGATGGTCAGGCCGGTGGCGGTACGATCCATGTCGGTGGCGGTTGGCAGGGTGATCAAACCGAGATTGCAGAAGCAGGTCGTGTCACGGTGGCGCAGAGTGCCGATATCAGTGCGGATGCCACAACGGACGGTGATGGTGGAGAGGTCGTGTTGTGGTCGGCAGATCAGACGCGGCATGATGGCGCTATCAGTGCCACCGGGGCGGGTGAAGGTCGTGGCGGTGACGTTGAAACTTCCAGCCGTGGTGCACTGGGTGTCAGCGGCAGCGTCGATGTTTCGGCAGAGTCCGGTGAGGGTGGCAACTGGTTACTGGACCCGACCAACCTGACCGTTAATACGGCAGGTGGTACAGCTGATACTGTCAGCAATACGTCTATCGAGTCCAGCTTGAATGGTGGCGCAAGTGTCACGCTTCAAGCGGATCAGGACATCAGCATTGAAGCATCGATCGCCAAAACCACAGGTGCCGCCGCTACACTGACCTTTGATGCCGGCAACGATATCGTGCTGCATACGGGCGTGGATATTACCTCAAGCGGTGTTGGTAACCAGCTCAACCTGATTTTCGGTACCGCACCGAGCGATACCGGCACAATCTCCATCTTTGGCCAGCTGGCGACGAATGGAGGTGATGTAACCTTTAACAAAGAAACCTATCTGCGCCACGAAACCCCTGTCAGTACCAAGGTGACCCAGAGTGTGGGTGCCGGTGTACCTTCCGGCGATGTTCTGTTCGCAAAAGATGTGTATCTGGCTGATGATGGCTACAGCGTCACCATCAATACACAGGGCTCGGATTCCGGCGGTGTCTACAACAATGTTGGTGGCAACATTCAGTTTGACGGCCAGGTGCTGAGCGCAGCCCCGGTCATTTCCTCGACCGATACTACGCTTCAGACCCAGTCACCGCAGAACCTGACACTGGATACGACCGGTTTGACCGGCGTCGGTGTCACGGCAGGCAAAATCATCTTTAATGCGGATATAGGCAGTGTGGCCGATCCGCTGCGCAGCCTGACGTTCAATGGTGCCACGGATATTGATTTTAATGCCTCAACTCTCAACCTGAGCAACACCTCGGGTCCGGTAATTACCGCCAGTACCAACTTCGCGGATAAACCGGTACTGAATCTGCTCAGCAGCAATGCAACCATCAACATCACAGGTGGTGCAGTACCGGGTCTGACGGCAGGTTATACCAGCTATTTGCAGGACAGCTTCGATATTCATGCGGCGTTTGCCGGTGAGCAGACCCTGACCATCAACTCCGACCAGTCGATCAAACTGTCGGGCGTCAGTATTGATGCCGATAATACCGGTATATTCAACCTGCTGTTCAACCCGAACGTGGCGACAGGCTCAGGCCAGGGTGCCGTGGTTATGTCCAACGTGAATATCAGCACAGAGGGTGGTGACATCAGTTTGGGCAGTGCCGGCAACTATGCCGAGGGTGTGGCGGGCGATACCGATGGCAGTGACGGTATTCGCCTTCACAACACGCGTATGGAAACGGCGGGTGGTGACCTTTCCATCTATGGCCGTACAGCCGATAGTACTCAGGCGTCCGACACGTCCGGTGCAGGGGTACGAATTACAGGTGCTGCTACCTATCTGGGCACCGAAACCGGCCAGTTAAGTGTGCGTGGCCAGGTGTTGAACCAGACCGACAGTGGTAATAAAGATGCCATCATCATCGGTGAAGGCGTTTCCGGTACCGCATCGTTGGTGACCACCAGCGGCAACATCCTGATCGATGGTGATGCCAGTGCGGTGGGTGACAGCGTAACCGGTGGTAACCGCTATATTGGTGTGCTGTTGGCCAACAGCGCCCTGGTACAGAGTGACAGCGGCGATATTGTGGTCCGTGGTCAAGGCGGCGGCGGCAACCAGAACTCTGTTGAGCAGAACCACGGTATCCGTCTGCAGGGCAACGGCACCAGCATCCTCAGCAGCAGCGGCGACATTCTGTTGCACGGCACCTCCGGTGGTCGTTTGGATGATGCGGGCGAGAACAGCTTCGGCATTTACGCCACCGGCAACAGCATCTATGTGGGCCGTGATGCCACCAAGAGTGCGGCAACCGGCGATATCATCTTCGTAGCCGACTCGATGGAGTTCGTCAACAGCTCCTCTTCCCGCCTGCAGGTGTCCAGTGATGGTCATTTGGTGATTCGCCCAGAAAACGCTGATACCAAAATCGAATTCGGCAATGCGGGTAGCCGCCCGGAAAACGATGTCAATCGCACCCTCTATCTGGGTGAGGACTGGTTCAACGGCAGTGCCAATTCGGTCTTCCTCAGCGCACCTCAGGTGACCGCCAGTGCCGGTGGCTTGTCTTCACAGCAGAACCTGCTGATCAACGGCAACGCAGGTGGCAACTTCAAGCTCAATATCGGTGGTTTGCCGACCTCAGATATCGTCTATTCAACCGATTCGTCTGTGCTGGGTGCCAATATTCAGGCAGCCATTCAGAATCTGGCCGGTTATGAAGGGACTACGGTGCTAAATCAGGGCAGCGGCAGCTACCTGGTGACGTTCAAGGATGGTTCCTCAGCGGCAGTCGCCATGACCGAGTTGGTGACGGCGGATACGGCCCGCACGGGTTTCACCGATATCACCATCGGTCGCACCGACCTGAGTGGCAATATTACGGTCAATGCACCGACTACGTTCCGTGATGACCTGACTCTGCTGGCCGGTGTCAATAACGACGCCTATGCTGCCAAGGTTGTGGTCAACTCGGCTCTGACACTGGCGCGTCAGCCCAACACGTCGGACGCCGGTAGCCTCACTATCATCACCGATAACGGACTGACTACCTCTGAAGCGTTGGTTGCCAAGGGTGTGATCACGGCAGATGAGTTGCGTTTGCAGGGCGCTGGTGACTTCGTTGCTACGGCCATCAACCGTATCAATACACTGGCAGCGGATGTGTTGGGCGATCTGGTGCTGACCAGCGGTCAGGCACTAGGCGTTGGTCAGATCAGTACGACGCGGGTTGAAAACTACACATCGAACATGACCACCGGAGAGGTTGCCATTGTCCCTGCGGTGACTGATACCACGGTGGGACTGACCGCCAACGAGATTGACCTGCGTGTACTCAGTACCACCCCGGGTGTGATAGCGGATATCACACAAAACGAGAACATCATTGCCAATACAGTGAGCGTGCAGGTTGAAGATGGCACCTTCTTGCAAAGTGGGTCATCCATCATTTCAGCAGCGGGCGGAACAACTGCTGATCTTTATCTGAGCACCGGTGACGGCACAGCCAAGCTGCTGAATGACAACGTAATCGGCACCTTTGCGGGCGCATTCACGGCGGACTCGGGCCTTGAGTTTAACAACGCTCGTGCGCTTGAGATCGGTCGTGTCACTTTGGCGGGCAAAACCGCAGATACTGCCAGCACTCTGGGTCTGATCAGTCAGACGCCTGTAAACCGCGATGGTATTCAGGCACCTGATGCACAGGTTGTACTGAAGACAGCAGGCGCGCTGACTCAGTCGGCGGACCCGGCACAGTCACAAATCAATGCTGGCGTGCTGGCCGCCGATGTGACCGGTGGGGCGATCCTGCTGAACAATGAAACCAACCAGATTGATCTGGCCGCGCTGGCACTGAATACAGCTGACTTCGATATCACCCTGCTCAATGCCGGTGATTTGACCATCGGTGAAGTGACAGGCATTGACGCAGGCTTGATCGCAGCCGGCTCCGTTACCGGCGTAACACCGGGCGCCAACGGCAATATCCGCATCACTACCGGCAACGGTTCGCTGACGGTGGATAAGTCGGTCACGGCAACCGGTACGGGCACCGTCGACCTGCGTGCAGGCGGAGTGGGCTCGGACCTGGTTATCGATCAGAGCGCACCTGAAACCGCACTGATTACCAGCGAAACCGGCGCTATTCAGCTGCTGGCGGGTGGCAGCATCACGACGACCAAGGCTACAGATGGCACCGCGTTGATCCGCTCGACCGGCAGTACCGCTCTGTTGCAGGCTGGCGATGCAATTGGCAGCGATGGTAACCGTATCGAAGTGTCGGTGCCTGCCACTTTTGCGGCAGAAGCGGGCGCGGGCGGTATCTGGTTGCGTCATCTGGACAGTACCGCGCTGGTGTTGGGCGACGCCACGGCACTGAATACCGCTGAAACCTTCGGTGGTACGGTCAGCGAGACAGGCGGTTTCATGTCAGGTTTGACCACTCTGCCGAGCAGCGGTGGCAGTATCACCTTGACCAAAGTCAATGGCGATATCCAGGTGGTGGATACCATCGTCGCTGACGGCAGTGGCTATGTGGATCTGCGGACTGACGGCACGGGCGCTATCCGTATCGATGGTGGCAGCATTGCCTCTGATACCGGTACGCTACAACTGCTATCGGCAGGTGCTATCAGCACCAACACCACGACAGGTACAACCACTGAGCTGACTACCAGCGGTGATGTCTTGCTGGTGGCCAGTGACGGTGCGATCGGCAGCCTGAATAACCGGATCGAAATTGCGGGTGCAACCGGTGTTGCCACCCAAAGCAGCTCTGCAACCGGCAGCCAGTTCCTGAGCCATACCGGTGACATGACTGTTGCAGCCGTCGATGTGGTGAATGCCAATACCCTGGATACAGCGGCGTCTCTGCTGGCCCTGCCAACCAGCTATTTCGGTTTGGTTGCGGGTGCCAGTCAGGTGATTGACGTGTTGGTGACCGGCGCACTGCAGCTGAACGAACAGGTTCAGGTAGCAGGCGGCATTATCAAGCTGAATGCCGACAGCGTTTCTCAGAACACTGATGCAGGCAAGGCGATGACAGCCGGTGCGCTTAAGGTTCAAGCGACCCACAATATCGCGCTGAACAATCCGGAAAACGCCATTGGTACACTGGCGGCGGACTCGGTGAACGGCACCATCAGCTACGTCGACAGCGACGGTCTGACCGTCGGCACGGTTGATGGCCTCAGCGGCATGAACGCTGCGGGCAACATCGATGTGCAGACCCTGGGCGGCGATCTGATCGTTGATCAGGCGATCGGTACGGATACCGGCAACATCGACCTGCGTGCGCTGACCAGCGGTGCCTTGACCACCAATGCGGCGGTTGTGGCGGGTGCTGACGGCAACGTCGATCTGCGAACCACCAACGGTGCCATCACCCTGAACGCCAACGTGACCGCCAGCGGTACTGGCTGGGTGGATGCGCGTGCAGGGGGGGCAACATCTGATCTGACGGTGGGTAACCTCAATACAGACTATGCACAGATCAGCTCTGGCACCGGTAATATCCAGTTGCTCGCCGGTCGTGACCTGCTGACGACGCGGGCTACCGATGATGCCGGTCGTGCAACCATCATCACCAATGACGGCTCTGTCCTGCTTCAGGCCGCGGGCAACATCGGCAGCGACAGCAATCGCATCGAGATCGACGGCGCTGCAGCGCTGGCAGCCAACGCGGACAGCGGCAGCCTGTGGCTGCGCAAGCTGGGCGCGGCCGATGCCCTGCAACTGGGTGGCGTGGAAGCCTTCGTAACGGATGACCTGGACGACGTCGCCGCAGGCGGCAGCTATAACGTCAGCTATGCCGGTTTGACCACGGGCGGTGCGGGTAATATCACCCTGACCACTCAGGGCGGTGACCTCACCCTGATCGAGAATGTGGCAGCGGATACCGCAGGCTACGTCGATCTGCGTACCGCCGGTACCGGTGCCGTTGCACTGAACAGCGGTGCCCAGATCACCTCCGGCACCGGCACGGTACAGTTGCTGGCAGGCGGAGCGATCAGCACCGACAGCACCACGGGCACAACTACCGAAGTGATCACTGACGGCGATGTGCTGCTGCAAAGCGGCGCGGATATCGGCAGCTTGAGTAACCGTATCGAACTGGCCAATGTGGATCAGTTGGCTGCAGACAGCACCGGCAGCCAGTATTTTGCGCACAGCGGTGTGATGACCGTTGATCAAGTGGCGGCTGTGAACACCGCCAACAGCACCGATCATGCGGCAGCCGACCTGAACGGTTTGACGGCTGGCGACGATCAGCGCATTGATCTGGTTGCGGTGGATGCCTTGCAGCTGAACGATCGGGTCGAGATCACTGGTACCACCGGCCTGATCCGCTTCCTGGCCGACAGCATCGATCAGGTGCTGACCACCGGCAAGGCGATGAGTGCAGGCTTCCTGCGGGCTGATGCCACCAACAATATCGCGCTGAACAATCCGGAAAACGCCATCGGTACACTGGCGGCGGACTCGGTGAACGGCACCATCAGCTACGTCGATAGCGACGGTCTGACCGTCGGCACGGTTGATGGCCTCAGCGGCATGAACGCTGCGGGCAACATCGATGTGCAGACCCTGGGCGGCGATCTGATCGTGGCACAGGCGATCGGTACCGATACCGGCAATATCGACCTGCGTGCGCTGAACAACGGTGCCTTGACCACCGATGCGGCGGTTGTGGCGGGTGCTGACGGCAACGTCGACCTGCGTACCACCAACGGTGCCATCACCCTGAACGCCAACGTGACCGCCAGCGGTGATGGCTGGGTGGATGTCCGTTCCGGCGGTGTCTCTGACCTGACCATTGGCGCTGCGACGCTGGTCAGCTCGGCCACTGGCGACATCCAGTTGCTCTCCGGCAATGACCTGATCAGTGGCAAAGTAACCAACGGCGTTGCCTCCATCAGCACCAATGACGGTTCTGTCCTGCTTCAGGCCGCGGGCAACATCGGCAGCGACAGCAACCGCATCGAGATCGATGGCGCTTCGGCGCTGGCGGCCAACGCGGACAGCGGCAGCCTGTGGCTGCGCAAGCTGGGCGCGGCCGATGCCCTGCAGCTGGGTGGCGTGGAAGCATTCGTAACGGATGACCTGGGTGATGTCGCCGCGGGCGGCAGCTATGATGTCAGCTACGCCGGTTTGACCACCGGCAATGCCGGCAACATCACCCTGACCACTCAGGGCGGTGACCTGACCCTGATCGAGAACGTGGCCGCGGATACCGCCGGCTACGTTGACCTGCGTACTGGCGGTACCGGTGCCGTTGCTCTGAACAGCGGTGCTCAGATCACTTCTGGCACTGGAACAATCCAGCTTCTGGCAGGCGGAGTGATCAGCACCGACAGCACCACGGGCACAACCACCGAGCTGAGCACCGGTGGTGATGTGCTGCTGCAAAGCGGTGCTGATATCGGCAGCTTGAGCAACCGCATCGAGCTGGCCAGTGTGGTCAATGTGGCGGCAGACAGCACCGGCAGCCAGTATCTGGCGCACAGCGGTGTGATGACCGTTGATCAGGTGGCGGCCGTGAACACCGCCAACAGCACCGACCACGCGACAGCCGATCTGAACGGTTTGACGGCTGGCGACGATCAGCGCATTGATCTGGTTGCGGTGGATGCCTTGCAGCTGAACGATCGGGTCGAGATCACCGGTACCATCGGTGTCATCCGCTTCCTGGCCGACAGCATCGACCAGGTGCTGACCACCGGCAAGGCGATGAGCGCAGGCTTCCTGCGGGCTGATGCGACCAACAACATTGCGCTGAACAACCCGGAAAACGCCATCGACACATTGGCGGTGGATTCAGCAGCGGGCACCATCAGCTACGTCGACAGTGACGGCCTGACGGTCGGTACAGTCGATACCCTGACCGGTATGAACGCAGCAGGCGACATTGATGTGCAGACCCTGGGCGGCGACCTGGTCGTGGCTCAGGCGATCGGTACGGATACCGGCAACATCGACCTGCGTGCGCTTAACAGCGGTGCCTTGACCACCAATGCGGCCGTTGTCGCCGGTACAGACGGCAATGTTGACCTGCGCACGACTGACGGTGCCATTGCGTTGAATGCCAACGTCACCGCCAGCGGTGCTGGCTGGGTTGATGTTCGCTCCGGTAACGCCGACCTGACCATTGGCGCAGCGGCGCTGGTCAGCTCAACTACGGGCGATATTCAGTTGCTGTCCGGCAATAATCTGATCAGCGCTGCAGCAACCAACAACAGTGCTTCTATCCGTACGGATGGCAGCGTACTGTTGCAGGCAGCGGGCAATATCGGCAGCGACAGCAACCGTATCGAGATCGGCGGCGCTTCGGCGCTGGCGGCCAATGCCGACAGCGGCAGCCTGTGGCTGCGCAAGTTGGGCGCGGCCGATGCCCTGCAGTTGGGGGGTGTAGAGGCGTTCAACACCAGTGACAATACGGGTGGCGCTTTTGCCGTCAGCTATGCCGGTTTGACCACCGGTAATGCGGGCAATATCACCCTGACCACTCAGGGCGGTGACCTGACCCTGGTCGAGAACGTGGCAGCGGATACCGCAGGCTACGTCGATCTGCGTACCGGCGGTACCGGTGCCGTTGCCCTGAACAACGGTGCCCAGATCACGTCTGGCACCGGCACGGTTCAGCTGCTGGCGAGCGGTGCGATCAGCACCGACAGCACCACGGGCACAACCACCGAGCTGAGTACCGGCGGTGATGTGCTGCTGCAAAGCGGCGCTGCTATCGGCAGCCTGAGCAACCGTATCGAGCTGGCCAATGTGGATCAGCTGGCCGCCAACAGCACCGGCAGCCAGTATCTGGCGCACAGCGGTGTGATGACGGTAGATCAGGTCGCGGCACTGAATACCGCCAACAGCACCGACCGTGCGGCGGCAGGTCTGAGCGGTTTGACCGCAGGCAACAACCAGACCATTGATCTGGTTGCGGCCGATGCCCTGCAGTTGAACGATCGGGTGCAGATCAGCGGTACCACCGGCCTGATCCGCTTCCTGGCTGACAGCATCGGTCAGGTGCTGACCAGCGGCAAGGCGATGAGCGCAGGCTTCCTGCGGGCTGATGCCACCAACAATATCGCACTGAACAACCCGGAAAACGCCATCGGTACCTTGGCGGCCGACTCTACAGCCGGCACCCTCAGCTATGTGGACAGCAACGGTCTCACCGTCGGCACGGTCGATGGCCTGAGCGGCCTGAACGCCGCCGGTAACATTGATGTCCAGACCTTGGGTGGCGATCTGATCGTGGCGCAGATGGTCGGTAGTGACAGTGGCAATCTGGCACTGGCAGCCGATTCCGGTCTGTTGCAGCTGGATGCTGACCTTGCCACGTTTGATACGGCCGCGGTGATGATCACGGCGGCTCAGTTGCTGCAGGCGGCAGGGACCTCAATTGATACCGGTACGCTGGTGGCGGGTACGACCGGTGCCATCACAATGGGTGGTGACAACACCGTTGACAGCATCACACTGAGTGCAGACGGAACGTTGACTCACACAGGGCTGCTGACAGTATCCAACAGTGCGGCCCTCAATGCGGGGGGGCAGATGGCACTGGGCGATATTGCCGGTGCCACAGCAGATCTGCTGGCCCAGGCGGGAGGCAATATCACCCTGCAGGGTCTGAGTGAGCTCAATACTGCATGGATCCGCAGCGGGAATGATATCCTGCTTGACCGTCCGATGACGGTACATGCGAATACAGCCAACGCAGCAACACTGGCCGCAGATGGATGGTTCTACAACCGTACCGGTGCAGGCAGTGGTGCAATCGTGGCAAACAACAGCAACTGGTTGATCTATGATCGTACTTCAAACGATTACACGCAGCGCATGGCAGGCTTGCAACCGGATTATCTGGTCTTCGGTACGTTGTACAACAACATGCCGGTTGATCAGGTGACGCGTCCGGGCAATGGCTATTACACAGGTACAACCATTGTTGTGCCGGATAACTACCTGCGTGTTGTAAGTGGTACCAGTACAGAGTCATCTTCGGGCAGCGGCATTCCAACCCAAAACCCAACGGAGCCGGTGATTGCCGTTTCGGAAACCGAGCAGATTTTCCCGCCAGCGTTGCTCAATACAGAGGCAGACGTGGTATACGGAGAATCGGTCATTAGCCTGGCGGGGCAGGATGGCTATGCCCTGTTAACGACGGGGCCTGCTACAGGTGGTAGTCTGAGCATCGAGATGCCGATGATCAGCCTGAATACCGAAGAGGCCTTCAGAGTTCCGCTCGCCGAGCTGGTGGGTGATTCCGAGTTGGTGAGTGTTACTTTCGAGGGCGGAGCGTTGCCGGAGTGGCTGGAACTGGTTGGCAACGGCCTGTCTGCACGCCTGTCCGGTATCATTCCCTACGGCACGGAGCCATTCGTAATTGAAGTTTTGACACGTCAGCCAGTAACAGGTGAGCTGCAGGCGTTGAAGTTGCTCATTACACCTGTAGATCCCGAATCCGAACAAGATGAAAACACGCAGGAATCGATCCGGGCGTGATTTTTAACCAAGGAGTAAGCAATGTCTGAACAAGCGGAGCAGAAAAACATGAATGAACAGCAGGCCCAGCCGGTCATGCCGAAAATCAAGTGGAATGATGACAACATGCAGTCTACTTACGCGAATGTCTGCAATGTCATGGGCACCCGTGAGGAGATCATGGTACTGTTCGGTTCCAACAAGAACTGGCAGGGTAACCAGGAAGAAGTGGAAGTGGCGCTGTCACAGCGCATCCTGCTGACCCCTTATGCTGCCAAGCGTTTGCAGATTATGCTGGACATGGGATTGAAGGAATATGAAAAACGATTCGGTGAAATCAAGCTCTGATACGCCGAATCCGGAAAAATACATGCACTGGTTCAGGCTCCTCCATGAGGAGTCTGACCCGGTGTTTTTTTCGGCCTGGTTCAACCTGATAAATGATGGACTGGGTGGCATTCAGGAAGGTGTTGTCGTACTGGGACCTGCGAATACGGGCCCCTTCGAGCCGAAAGCATCCTGGCCCTATAAAACGCCCTGCAGCGAGCCTTTGATGGCGGTTGCCGAGCAGGCACTTGAGCTGTGCCGACCTGTTATTCAACGTGCCGGCTCCCGTTTGCTGTTTGCGATACCCGTTGTGCAACATAATGATGTACTGGGTATCTTGGCAATATCGCCATCATCTCCGGGTTTGTCAATTCAGCAAAAAAACTGGATTCAATGGGGAATGGGTTGGTTGCTGGGGCATGGATCCGTTCAGGCAGGTGGTGGAGAAGGAGAGCTGAATGAGCGGTTGATTCTGCTGCTGGAACTGCTGATGTCCTCTCTCGACAGTGATGACCTAGAGCATGCTGCTCAAACCGTATTGTCTCAGGCCAGCGTTAGCCTTGGGTGTGATCGCGTTGCGCTGGGCTTTGCTCATAAGAGAGGGATTCGACTGTTTACACTCGCCAATGCGGCCGAGTTTTCTCGCAAGATTGATTTGGTTCAGGACCTGGAAGCGGCAATGGAAGAGGCGGTGGACCAGGGTGAGGCAGTCAGTTGGCCAGGAACTGAAGACAGTCTTGTTATCCGTGATGCACACCAGGCCTTGGCAGAGCGTCAGGGTAACCAAACTCTGCTCTCCATTCCCTTTATTCGTGAGCGTGACCAGTACGGTGTATTGACGTTCGAATGGGCCAGCACGCCTGGAAGCGAAAACCTTGAGCTGGCAGCGGCGGTTGCGCCCATTCTCGGGCAGGTGCTGCTTAAAGGCCGGGTTCAGGATTTGAGTACGCTTGACAGGGCCGGGCGGCTATTCACAGTGCCATTCAGACGGCTGTTTGGTGCCGGCTACCTGGGCACCAAAATGTTGTCTGCCAGTGTGTTGGCGTTGGTGGTGTTTTTCAGTCTGGCAACGGGTGAGTTCAGAATCGATACAGATGCGCGGCTGGAAGGTGCGCTGAACCGCTCATTGGCAGTGCCGTTTGATGCCTATCTGGAACAGTCGATCATCCGCGCCGGTCAGGTTGTTGAAAAGGGGGACTTGCTTGCCAAACTTGATGATCGTGACACGCGTTTGGAACTGGCGAAACTGGAAAGCCAGCAGGCTCAGTATACGCGCCAACTTCAACTGGCACAGGCGAACTGGGACTCGGGCCAGGCTGGAGTCATTTCGGCACAGCTGGCCCAAGTGCAGGCCCAGCTGGATCTGGTGAGCAGCATGCTGCAGCGAACCGAGATCCGTGCCCCATTTGATGCGCTGGTGACCAGTGGCGACCTGTCCCAGGATCTGGGTTTGCCGGTTTCAAAGGGACAGGTACTGTTTGAACTGGCACCGTTAGCCAATTATCGCCTGGTACTGGATGTCCCGGAGATGGATATCGGTTTTCTTCGTGTTGGCCAGACGGGCGAGCTGGTTCTGAAAGCCTTTCCCGATCAACCATCCCGCTTTGAAGTAACACTGATTACACCATTGGCCGAGGCACGGGACGGGCAAAACGTTTTCCGGGTTGAGGCTCAGCTCAATGAAATGAGTGTGGGTATGCGGCCAGGGCTTGAAGGAGTCGGTAAGGTGGGTATTGATGAGCGCAAGCTGATCTGGATCTGGACCCGTGAGCTGCGTCACTGGCTGAGTCTGTCACTCTGGAAATGGTTCGGGGTCTGAGCATGTCGGCATTGTTTTCGGCATCATGGTACCGTACGGCCGAGCTTGTGCCTCGGCTCAGAACTCAGGCACGCATTTTTCGTCATGTATACCGAGGCGAAGTCTGGCGAGTGGTACAAGACCAGAGCAGTGGCAAGTTTCTGCGGCTGAACGCTCAGGCATATCGCATCCTGACCATGATGGATGGGCAGCGAAATCTGGAGCAGATCTGGCAGCTGGCCTGTGAGGTAATGGGTGATGAAGTGCCAGGGCAGGATGAGATTCTGCAGTTGATGACGCAGTTGCATAATGCTGGCGTGTTGATTACGGGCCAGGTGCCGGATCTGGATGAGCTGCAGCAGCGAACCCGCGAATCGCGCCGCAATCGGATCAAGCAGTACCTCTCTAACCCGTTGGCCCTGAGAATACCTCTGGTAGACCCGGACCGTTTTCTTGCCCGGATGGTAGGGTGGATACCGGTCTGGATGAGGCCTGTCATTCTGGCTGTTTGGGCTTTGCTGATCGCATTTGGTGGCTGGTTGGCGTTTGTTCACTGGGAAGGGTTAACCGCTGATGTAGGACAGCTGGTGTTTACACCAGAGTATGTGCTTACTTTGTTACTGGTCTTCCCAATCGTTAAAGCCATTCATGAGTTGGGGCATGGCATTGCCATTAAAATGTTTGGCGGGCAGTGCCATGAGATGGGTGTGATGCTGCTCGTCATGATGCCTATTCCTTATGTGGATGCCAGTCATGCCACAGGCTTCGTCAGCAAATACCAGCGTATGATTGTAGGCGCAGCCGGCATGATGATTGAGCTGGCACTTGCGGCTGTGGCGCTTTGGATCTGGACTTGGACCGAGCCGGGGCTTTTGCGTGTTTTCCTGCATGATGTGGTGATTCTGGCAGGCGTAACCACCGTTATATTCAATATCAACCCTCTGCTGCGTTTTGATGGGTATTACATTCTGTCTGACTGGCTCGAAATACCGGGGCTTGGACGCAAGGCCAATCAATATCTGGGATATCTCTGCAAGCGATACCTGCTTCGTATTCGTCGAGGCCTGCAACCCCCCCGTACGACACCCCGTGAGCCCGTCTGGTTGACGACGTACGCCATCGCCTCCTTCTTCTACCGTATGGTGCTGGTATTTACCATTGTCATGTTCGTGGCCACCCAGTTTTTCATTATTGGGGTTGTTTTGGCGCTCTGGGCCATCTACATGATGCTGTTGTTGCCGCTGATCAAGCTTGTCAAAAATATTCTCAGTGATCCGCTGATTATGGAGCGGCGGCTTCGCCTTTACAGTGTTACCACGTTAATTGGCGGTGGTCTGGTGTGGTGCTTGGCTGTAGCACCAGTCCCTTCTGCAACGCTTGCAGAAGGAGTGGTTTGGATGCCTGAGCAATCCCGTATTCGAGCCCCCCAGGCATGTTTTGTAAGAGAGGTCCTGCAGACTCAGGGGATGGTTCTCGAAGGGCAACCGCTGCTGCGTTGCGAAGACGAAATCCTGCCCACCCGACGTGAAGTGCTTGAGCTGCGTGCGCAAGAGTTGCAGTCTCGGCGGGTGGTTTCGGAGCGTACGGACCAAGTGGAAGCACGGCTCATTGAGGAAGAATTGGTCAGCGTACAGACACAGCTGGAAGATCTGAACAAACGAATTGAGCGTTTTACGCTGACTGCGCCAATCAATGGTCGTTTCGTTGTACCCGGCTCATCTGACCTTGTGGGGCGCTGGTTCCAACGTGGAGAAGTCATTGCCCATATTATCGACCCGGCACGTTACACCATCATGAGTGCAGTGCCTCAGATGAGTATCGACCGCGTCCGCGCAGACAGTCAGCATATCCGGTTGCGCCCGGTCGATAACCTGGACAGAGAAGTGTTTGCCAGCGTACTGCGTGCGGTGCCATCCGCTACCACGCGCCTTCCGAGTATGGCACTGGCGCTGCAAGGTGGTGGGACAATCGGTATTGAGCCGGGTCAGCAGGAGCCTGTTGCACTGGATCCATTATTCCTGCTGGAGCTGAAGGCTGAATCCGATCAGCCAATCAGCATGACCCTGGGAGGACGTGTCTACACCCGTTTTGAACATACACCGGAACCCTTGGCCATGCAGTGGTATCGCATCCTGCGTGATCTTTTCATCCGCAAATTTGGGGTCTGATCATGTTTTCGCTGTTAACTTCAGCTGAACGCTATCCTCAGAAGCTTGACTGGAGTGAATTACCGCTTCTGGAACGTACATGGAACTGGCTGGAGCTGCACTGGACGCGTTACATTCGTCTGTCGAGGCGACGTCAGCTTCGTTTTGCCAAACAGGTGGAACATATTGAGGAGCGGTTCAGACAGTTGGAGGATGCCCAACTCAAGGAGCACCTGCAGGTGATCCGTCTGGGGCTGCGTTGCGAGGGTATAAAGGATGAACAGCTGGCGCCGGCGTTTGCCCTGATCCGGGTAATATCGTCACGCCTGTCGGGAATGAGACATCATGATGTGCAGATCCGGGGCGGCTATGTACTGGTACACGGCTGTATTACCGAGATGGATACCGGAGAAGGCAAGACTCTGACCGCAACACTGGCGGCCATTGTCATGGCATTGGCGGGGCGGCAGGTGCAGGTTGTGACAGTGAATGATTACCTTGCCGGGCGTGATGCCGATGAGATGAGCCCCCTGTACGAGTGGTTTGGGCTAACGGTTGAAACAGTGGCAGAAGATGCCCCGCGAGAGGTGCGCGAGCGAGCCTATCGCCATCCGGTTGTATACTGTACCGGTAAGACGTTGGTGTTTGATTACCTGAAGGACCGACTGGTACTGGGGCAGCAACTGTCTCAGATGGGTATCAGGCTGAAGGATTTCATCCGTAATCGCCCCGGCGGCGAGTTATTGTTGCCCGGCTTACAATTCGCCATTGTCGATGAAATTGACAGTGTGCTGATTGATGAAGCACGCACACCTCTGATTATTTCTGCCAGTGACACAAGTGCGCGTCACGAAGAATATTACGGGCACGCGCTGGAGCTGGCAGAAGCACTGGAACATGAAAAGGACTTCATGATCGATGGTCGTAAGCTGATTGAATTGACGCGTAAGGGGAGAGAGCGCCTGGCAGAGCTGACACAGGAGTTCAGCCCCCTCTGGCACAATCAATTCAGGCGTGAAGAATCGGTAATCCAGGCATTGACCGCACTGCATAACTTTGTCCGTGATGAGCACTACATCGTACGTGACGACAAGGTCATGATCGTTGATGAGCACACGGGGCGGGTCATGCCTGACCGCTCCTGGGAAAAGGGTCTGCACCAGCTTATTGAACTCAAGGAAGGCGTCCCGGTTACGCCGCCACGCATTACATTGGCAAAAATCAGCTTCCAGCTGTTCTTTCGCCGTTATATGGGGCTGGCAGGCATGACCGGGACCGGTCGTGAAGTGGCTTCTGAAATGGGGCATGTGTATAACTTGCTGTCGGTCAGGATTCCACCGCACCGTGAGAGTCAGCGTGTGAATCTTGGCAGCAGGGTGTTCCCTTCTGCTGAACTCAAGTGGCAGGCACTGGTTGAGACCATTGTGGAAAAGAGGGCCAACGGGCAACCCGTACTGGTGGGGACGCGCACCATCAGTGCGGCCGATGAGCTGGCCGGCCGGCTCTCTCAGCAGGGGATTGAACATCAGCTGCTGCATGCAAATCAGGATGTTGAAGAAGCGCTGGTTGTCGCGGATGCTGGCCGGCAGGGCCGTGTTACCATCGCAACCAACATGGCGGGCAGAGGCACGGATATCAAGCTGAGCCCCGATGTCGCTGGCATTGGAGGGTTGCATGTGATTTTGACTGAATTGCATGACAGCGCCCGCGTAGACAGACAGCTTGTGGGGCGTTGTGCGCGTCAGGGTCAGCCCGGAAGCTGGGAGGAGATCCTGTCACTGGAGGACGAGCTTCTCCAGGTGCTGCCAGCGGGGATCATGCATGGCCTGAAGCGGTCACTGCACCATGCCCCCGCCAGCCGTATGGCGCAATGGGTCGCACGCAAGGCCTACCAAATGGCGCAGAAGAAAGTCGAACGTTACCACAAAAGGATCAGGCGCAGCCTGTTAAAAGCTGAATTCCATACCCGCCGTTCCCTGTCATTTACCGGAAAATCGGAGTAGTCATACAGATGTTGAAACTGTGTTCTCGACTGGCCAGCGTATTGTTGGCCTGTTTCTCTGCCGGGCTTCAAGCCGAGCCCATTCAGGCCCTGAGCTGTTATCTCGAACCTTCGGCAGATGTCACGGTGGGAACCACCGCTGAAGGACGTGTGACTCGCATGCTGGTGGATCGGACGGACCATGTCGAGAAAGGCCAATTGCTGGCTGAACTGGAATCTGGACTGGAAACGGCGGCCATCAATACAAAATCCGCGCAGGCCGCATATGCCAACCGCCGCTTGGAGCGTATCAAGGACCTGTCAGCCGCTAAACTGATAACCGAGCAGGAAGTGGATGATATTCGTACAGAAAAGTCGATTGCCAACCTGGAGCTGCGCGAACGCAGAGAGCAGATGAAGCTCAAGAAGATTACGAGTCCGATTGATGGGGTAATTGTTGAGCGTATGGTGAGCGAAGGCGATCTGGTCAAGGGGGGGGAGGTCGCACGGATTGTCAGTCTCGATCCCCTTTACGTTGAAACCGTCATGCCGCTTGAGCTGTTTGGTACCCTTGCCAAAGGTGATCGGTATCAGGTGAGACTGCAGCACCTTGAGAGCGTACATGATGTAATCGTGATCAATGTGGATTCCATTGTCGATGCCGCCAGCAGTACCTTTCGAGTGCGCCTGAAGCTGGACAATCCGGAGTATCGCATTCCTTCTGGTCTCAAATGCCTGCTGCTGTCTGCTGATCAGGCGGAATAGGATCAACTCTCGTTTTCTTCAAGGGAGCGGCTTCAAACTTCCCCCGCCTTTCTGGACGGTCAGCTTTGGTCAGCTTAGGCACGGGATTAGCTGATATTCTGTTTGAAACATGTTTTTTGCCTGACAATCATCGGGTTAAAGCCGCAAGAGTATGTTCAGGCAAACTCCGCACAGCCGCTTGGAGTGTAGTGAATGAGAGTTTTTTTCCTCCGGCTAGTCACCATAACGCTCTTTTGCACGATGCCATTTCAGCTCGCTATGGCGTTTGAAGTGGTATTGACCGATAAAAAAGTCGTACTCGATCAGGGCCAGCTATCACTGCTGGAAGATAAAGACGGTCTTCTCTCCCTGAGTGACGTCCGTCGGCTTCATTCAGAGGGTGAATTTCGACCGATTACGGGTGGAATCGCCGAGGGCTACAGCTCATCTTCATTTTGGGCAATGGTCCGACTGAATCGACCCGATGAGGCGCTTACTCGCTGGGCCATTTCCGTAGGCCCTGCCTATACTGACAGTGTTGAGATATATCTCATCCATCAGGGGCGCTTGATTGACAGGCTCGCAATGGGTGATCAGCGCGTCGACCTGAAGCACGACCTGCATCACCGCCTGCATCTGGCCGGCATTGACCTGCCGCTGGGCCAGACTGATCTGTTCATAAGATTGCAGACATCCAGTACATCCCTGATGCTGATGCAGCTGATTCCCGAATTCCTCATCGATCACTACATCGACATTACCATTTATCAGGAAGGGCTGCTGATCGGCATTCTACTGGCGATTCTGGTCATCAACATGTTGAACAGCGTATGGCTGCGTAACATGCTTTTCTTGCATTTTGTAACCTATGAGGCCTGCCTGATTATTACACTGCTGTTGGCCACAGGCCTGTTCGGCATGTTTTTTCCCCACTTCAGTGCCACTGAGCTAAACGAGTTGATGCAGTATGCTGTGGTTTCATCGGGCTTTTTGGCATTCATTTTTTTCTATGGATTGCTCAGCTTTCCCTCTCGGCTGCGCTGGCTGGTTGATCTGATGTTCATCACCGGCATTGCCCATTGTCTGTGGGCACTCTATATGACCATGCTGGACCAGTTTACCCAAGTCATGACTTACATGAACTGGTTCCTGGTTGTGTACATGGTACTGATGGTTCCCGTGCTGGCGCTGCAATGGAGAGATGTAAACGCTGAACAGAAAATACGTATCGGTGGGTTTTTACTGTTTGGGTTCTTTGTCGTTGCCAATGCCCTGTTTGTCAGCGGTAAAATCGGTGTAACCCGTCATACCGTGCTTGTGGCACCCATCATGATTCTTTCGTTCCAGCTATGTCTGCACTTCATCCTGGTGGCTTCCATCCGTAAATCGGAGCGATTTTTGAGCGAAGCGGCACAAAAAACTCAACTTGCAAGCCAGGAAGCTGAATTCGAGCGACGCCTGCGCCAGTCCAACGAAATGTTTATGGCGATGTTTTCGCATGAGGTTCGTACCCCTCTGACCGTGATTGATGCCTCGGCACAGGCGATGCAGCGAATGGATCGCAAGGCGCTTGGCCAGGAAGGTGAGCATCGCAACAAACGCTACCACCGAATCCGTCAGTCGGTAAGGCGAATATCAGAGCTGCTGCAACTGAGCAATGTATTTGGCCAGGCGACCCCCAGGGACGACCCAAGCCTGGTGTGGGACTATGATCTAATTGCATTGATCCATGAGGTCACGGCCGAGTTTACAGGCAGATACACCCATCGTGTTCATTTTTTTAGCTCAAAAGATGAACTTCGGGTGACAGAAGGTGTGCCACAACAGGCACTGCGTGTGATTATCCGAAACCTGATCGACAATGCACTGAAGTACAGCCCTGCAAGCGCGCCAGTCGATGTTTATGTTGAGCGAGGTCAGTATGTAACCTGCATTACCATTCGAGATCATGGTCCGGGCTTGACGGAGTACGTCCGTGAACATATGTTTGAACGCTATTTCCGGGGCAATGAAGAATCCGATACCCCCGGGCTGGGGTTGGGACTCTATATCGTAAAGGAGCTGGCCGATCGATTTGGAATTGAGCTGCTTTTTACCAGCGGCTGTAATGGAACATCGTTTGCCTGCAGTTTGCCTTCAGGCCATTCAGGGGTTAAAACGTGAGCAAGGCTTATCGGATAGCTGTATTGGAAGATAACCGAGCGTTATGTGAAGAGTTGTTGTTGCTGCTGGAAGAGGAAGGGTATCAAACTGCTGGCTTCAGTCACGCAGGGGCATTTATTGAATCCCATCGCAGCCAGCCATTTACGGTAGTGCTGCTGGACTTGGGGCTGCCTGACAGGGATGGCATCACTGTCGCGGATGAGTTGAGTCGGAAGCGTGATGATATCGGCATTATCATGCTGAGTGCGCGTGACAGTGTGCATGACCGCGTTAAGGGTCTGTTGGTTGGAGCCGATGCCTATCTTGTAAAGCCCTTTGAGTTTGAGGAGCTGACAGCCCATGTGAATGCTCTGATTAGGCGTAAAAGTCTGTATGCATCGCCATCGGGTGAATGGGTTCTCAATGTTCACGCGCAGCTGTTGAGCTTTTCTGAAAATACGGTTGAGCCGTTGAGCCTCAGTGCTCAGGAACTGAGTATATTGAAAGTCCTAGCCATGCATTATCCAGAGTCTGTGTTGCGTATTGAAATGGTAGAGGCTCTGGGTGAGGACTATCGGGTGTACGACGAACGGAGGTTGGAAAAAAACATAAGCCGTCTCCGCAAGCGCTTGAGCGAATACTGGGGTATGGCGCCAATTAAGGCTGTTCGAAACAAAGGATATGTGTTTGAGGCGCCTATACGCGTTATTTCAAACGGGACTTGATGCCTCAAGGGTTCTACCCCGTTTCCACGGACAGTTTTGGACTTGCTATATGGTGCAATTATTAAGTAAATTGCGTTGTATTAACGAAAAACATACGGTCGTATGATTCGGTCGTTCAAAACTACATCTAGCCAGGAAGATTACAATGAAAATTCCACGCAAAGGGACTTACAATTCACCTTCTTTTAAAATGAAAGAGTTAGCGGCCGCTGTGGCTCTTTGTTGTGTAGGGCCTGCATTTGCGGCACCCATTACACTCGAAGGTGATTATATCCGTATCGGTACCAACGACTACGGAACATTGGGCTCAGGTGGTAACACTTCTCCTGGGGTGCTCTACGACTCAACCGGTACAGGTACCTTCAATACCGCCTATGATTACCTGACTCCCGGGTCGCCATGGGAGGGTTTTACGGTCAAGGCGACAACCGGAGGCACTACTTATACTGCGATTAACAATAATGAAACTGGAGATTGGAGTGCGATATCAGGGACGTTGACTGATATCTCCAGTGGTGATTATCGCGGAGTCTCCTGGAGCGGATCCTTTGTCGATGGGAGCACGACGCTATTCGATATCGTCAACGAGGTAGGGTTCAACATCTCGGATACAAAGATTACACTGACGACTACTATAACCGCCAGAGAAGACCTCACTGATCTGTATTTTGCGCGTTATATTGACCCCGATGCCCAGGCGGCTCCTGGGGATAGTTCATCGACCAACAACTTCCAGGGCACTGAAGGTGTACCTACGACAAACCTTGTTTATGCTGAAGCATTGGCAAGTAAGTATGTGATCGGGTTGTACTCGGCGGGAGCAAACGTCAACACCGGCATATCATCTAGCTGGACTGAAGCACCAGAGTTTTTTTATGCCGGCACCAACGATGGTAACGGTGACTATACGATTGGCCTAGGCTATTACGCTCCTACTCTGAATGCGGATGGCTCAATTACCTTCACCTATTACTACATCTTCGGTACCGATATTGCCGCAGCCGTACAGGATAATATCGGCGGCTTGAGTGTGTTGACCTCCTCAACCAACGTAGGCAATTCGCCGGTATTCCCGGGCGCTTACATCATTGATGGAACGCCTGAGTTGCTGACCCTGTTCAGTGACGCAGGGCTGTCAAGCGATAAGGAAATTTCAGATGCGGCAACTCAAACCCTCCCGCTTTTGACCGGTGGTGGGTTCTTCGCGGCCCGTACCGCGCTTTACGGTATAAACGGTGCGGTGATTGCCCGTCAGAAAGCAAACCTGGGCCTCTCTTCCGGCGATCTGATGTTGAGCGACAAGCATTTCTGGATCAAACCGTTCGGCACCTGGACCGAGCAGGATGATCGCAAGGGCGTGTCCGGCTATGACGCCAACACCGGTGGTCTGGTTATCGGTCTGGATAGCTCGATCAGCAATACGACTCGTCTGGGTGTGGCCTTCGCCTATGCCACCACCAACGTGGATGGCAGTTCGGCAATTGCTCCGCATAACTTGGATATCAACAGCTATCAGTTGATCGGCTACGGCTCTCGCTCGCTCGACGAAAACACAGACCTGACCTTCCAGGTCGACTTCGGCCAGAACCAGAACGAGGGCAAGCGTCAGATCGCCTTCACCAGCAGCGTTGCAGACTCCGACTATAAGAGTTACTCGGCCCATCTGGGCATGGGGGTTGTCCGTGGCTACGCCATCAATGACACCAGCCGTGCAACGGCAACCCTTAAGGCTGACTATACCAGGATCAAGGATGAGTCTTACACCGAAACTGGTGCAGGCCTGCTGAACTTGGACGTAGACAGCAACACCACCGAAGCACTGGTTGCGGGTATTGAAGGTCAATTGATCCAGGCCCTGAACCCGACTACTGACCTGACCGCCAAGCTTGGTGTGGGCTACGACCTGATCAATGACCAGGCCAGCATCACCTCGGCCTATGCGGGAGCTCCTGCAGCCCAATTCACGACTTATGGAATCGACCCAAGCCCCTGGATCGCCAACGCCGGTGTCGGGGTTGTCCACACTACTGAAAGTGGCGTTGACGTCAGTGTTAATTATGATGCGGAATACCGCTCTGATTATTTGAGCCACTCGGCATCGTTTAAGCTGCGCTGGGCATTCTGATTAGGTCTGTCATGCAGAAAGCCATGGGGTCATGCCCGTGGCTTTTTTGTTTCAGGGTCTGAAATCACATGAATCGCATTATTCTGATAGTACTGTGGTCCGCAGTATTGCTGCTTCAGGGCTGTTCCCAGGTGCCAACGCCTCAAAGCCGGGCAGACACGGCTGACAGGTTGGTGGGGGGGCATGGTTGGAAAGGATACGCGGTGGATGGCGGCCTATTTCAGCTTCAGGCCTATGGCCCCGCAACCCGTGACCCGGTTCGCCATTTAAGGGTGTATATCGAAGGTGACGGTTTAGCCTGGATCAGCCGCTCACGCCCTTCAAGTAATCCAACACCGATTACACCTATAGGGCTTCAGTTGGCGCTCGCTGACCCGACAGGTCAAGTTGTCTATCTTGCGCGTCCCTGTCAGTACCGATATGGCTTGGCGTGCGCTCCCGAGTATTGGCTGGCACGTCGATTCTCGCCCGAGGTAATTGCGGCGACGGGGCAGGCGATAGATCGGCTCAAACAGCGATATCATGCTCAATCAGTGATATTGGTGGGATATTCAGGCGGTGCGGCGGTTGCGGCGCTGGTAGCTGCGCATCGCTCGGACGTAAGCGCACTGATTACGGTAGCAGGCAATCTGGATACCCAGTTGTGGACACAGCATCATAGTGTCACACCCTTGACCGGCTCTTTGAATCCGGCGGATTATGCACGGCTGCTGCACACTACTCCACAGTGGCACTTCACGGGAGGAAAGGATGCTATCATCCCCCCTTTGATCGTCGGTGCATTTGCCAAACGCTTTGCAGAGCAGGCTCCACTCCATATCCTCACACTGCAAGCGTATGACCATTACTGCTGTTGGGCTGATCAGTGGCCGCAGTTGTTATCCATGACCGGCTTAACCCAATTGTTGGAAGATTATTAGGCGCATGGCTCAAAACGCAACCGTATTCAAGGCACACCTGCAGATCGCGGATATGGACCGGCACCACTATGCCGATTACAGCCATACACTGGCACAACACCCGTCCGAAACCGACCTGCGCATGATGGTACGTCTGCTGGCGTTTATCCTGCGTGCCGAAGAGCGGCTGGAGTTTACCCGCGGTCTTTGCGTGGATGATGAGCCTGATCTGTGGCTTAAAAGCTATTCCGACGAGATCGAACTCTGGATCGATACCGGTTTGCCCAGCGAGAAGCGGATCCGCAAGGCGTGTAACCGCTCACAGCATGTGCTGTTGCTGGTGTATGGAACGGATCAGGCGGTCAATCCCTGGTGGTCAGGGCTGCAGGGGCAGATTGGCCGGTTTGATAATCTTGAGGTGCTGCGCATTCCATCCGAGCAGAGCGATGCTCTGGCGGCATTGGCTGAGCGTGGCATGCACCTGAACTGCACCATTCAGGATGGGCAGGTCTGGATCAGTGGCGATCACGGAGATGTGACCATCGAGCCGCAGAAGTGGCTTTGATCTGATACCACTTCTGCCGGCTCGTCAGGACAGGCTTACTCCGCGTAAGCCTCGACCGGGATGCAACTGCAGAACAGATTACGGTCGCCGTAGACGTTGTCGATCCGGTTGACCGTTGGCCACAGCTTGGATTCCTTCAACCAGCTGGCCGGGAAGGCAGCTTGCTCGCGACTGTAGGGGCGGTTCCAGTCCGGGTCGATCAGATCAGCTTGGGTGTGAGGCGCGTTCTTCAGCGGGTTGTTGTCCGCGTCCAGCTCGCCCGTTTCAACCAGTGCGATCTCCTCACGAATCTTCACCATCGCTTCAATGAAACGGTCCAGTTCAGCCTTGGATTCGGACTCGGTCGGTTCGATCATTAGCGTACCGGGTACCGGGAAGGACATGGTCGGGGCGTGGAAGCCGAAATCCATCAGGCGCTTGGCTACGTCTTCTTCGCTGATGCCGGAGCGTTCCTTCAGCGGGCGCAGGTCGATAATGCACTCGTGTGCCACGCGACCGTTTCGGCCCGAATACAGTACCGGATAATGTGCGCCCAGCTTCTTCGCCAGGTAGTTGGCGTTGAGAATGGCGTACTCGGTCGCCTGACGCAGACCTTCGCCGCCCATCAGGGCAATATACACCCAGCTGATCGGCAGGATGCTGGCGCTGCCCCAGGGAGCGGCGGAGACGGCGCCGTTTTCCGGATTGGGGCCGTCAATGCCGACCACCGGGTGGTTGGCAACAAAAGGTGCCAGGTGTGCCTTGACGCCGATGGGGCCCATGCCGGGGCCGCCGCCGCCGTGCGGGATGCAGAAGGTTTTGTGCAGGTTCATGTGCGACACGTCGGCGCCGATATCGGCCGGGCGGGTAATCGCCACCTGCGCGTTGAGGTTGGCGCCATCCATGTAGACCTGACCACCATTGGTGTGAATGATGTCGCAGATGTCGCGGACACCTTCCTCGTATACGCCATGGGTGGAGGGGTAGGTGATCATCAGGCAGGACAGGTCTTCGGCGTGGGTTTCGGCCTTGTTGCGCAGGTCGTTGATATCCACGTTGCCCTGATCGTCACAGTTGACCAGTACCACCTTCATGTCCGCCAGCGCGGCCGAGGCCGGGTTGGTGCCGTGGGCGGAGGTCGGGATCAGGCAGATGTTGCGATGACCCTGGCCCTGTGACTGGTGGTAGTTGCGAATCGCCATCAGGCCCGCATACTCACCCTGAGCGCCGGAGTTGGGCTGCATGCAGATCGCATCGAAGCCGGTGACGGCCTTGAGCATGGTCTCCAGCGAGTCGATCAGCGTTTTGTACCCTTGCGCCTGCTCGACCGGCACGAAGGGGTGCAGGGCGCCGAACTCGGGCCAGGTGACCGGGATCATCTCGGCGGTGGCATTGAGTTTCATGGTGCAGGAACCCAACGCGATCATGCTGTGGGCCAGCGACAGATCCTTGTTTTCCAGCCGCTTGAGGTAGCGCAGCATTTCGGTTTCGCTGTGGTATTCGTTGAATACCGGATGGGTCAGGAAGGCAGAGGTGCGTTCAAGCCCGTCAGGAATGCTGTCGGAGCCGTTGCTCACCAGTTCCGAATCCAGTGTGTCGAGATCAAGGCCATGGTCAGCGCCCAGCAGAGCGGTCCACAGGGCCTCAATTTCGTTGCGGTCCGTGCGTTCATCCAGGCTGATGCACAGGCGATCATCACCCAGCTTGCGCAGGTTGAACCCTGCCGTTTGAGCCGCATCATACAAGGTATCGCGCTGGCCGCCGGCATCAATGCACAGGGTGTCGAACCAGCTGTCGTGCACCAGCTTCAGTCCTTTCTGCTGCAGGCCTGCCGCGAGCAGGTCGGTCAGACGGTGGATGCGACCGGCAATGGTTTTCAGGCCTTCAGGGCCGTGATAG
The DNA here is from genome assembly GCF_040547565.1 of Marinobacterium sp. MBR-109. Classification (NCBI taxonomy): domain Bacteria; kingdom Pseudomonadati; phylum Pseudomonadota; class Gammaproteobacteria; order Oceanospirillales; family Oceanospirillaceae; genus Marinobacterium; species Marinobacterium sp. MBR-109. The sequence goes on along the minus strand of NZ_JBEPPZ010000011.1, from coordinate 59,931 downwards.
ATGGCGTAAAAGGCGGCCATGTTTGCCAGCAGTACCTGAGCGGTACAGATGTTGGAGGTCGCCTTTTCACGGCGGATGTGCTGCTCGCGGGTCTGCATCGCCATGCGCAGTGCCGGCTTGCCGCGGGTGTCCACCGACACGCCGATGATGCGGCCCGGCACCGAGCGCTTGTACTCGTCGCGGGTGGCGAAGAAGGCTGCGTGCGGGCCACCGTAACCCATGGGGACGCCAAAGCGCTGTGCAGAACCAAACACCACATCGGCACCCATCTCGCCCGGCGACTTCAGCAGCACCAGACTGAGCAGGTCCGCCGCCGCACAGACCAGCGCCTTCTGCGCGTGGGCCTTTTCGATCAGCGCCGAGAAGTCACGCACCACACCGCTGGTGCCGGGGTACTGTACTACTACACCGAAGGCTTCATGCTGATCCAGCAGGGCCTTCACATCACCGACGATCACCTCATAGCCCAGCGGCTCGGCTCGGGTCTGAATCACGCTGATGGTCTGGGGGTGCAGCTCTTCATCGACCAGAAATACATTGGCGCGCTTGGCCTTGCTCATGCGCTTGCACAGCGTCATCGCCTCGGCTGCCGCAGTCGCTTCATCCAGCAGAGAGGCGTTGGCCAGATCCAGCCCGGTCAGGTCCAGCACCATCTGCTGATAGTTCAGAATCGCTTCCAGGCGGCCCTGCGACACTTCCGGCTGATAGGGGGTGTAGGCGGTATACCAGCCCGGATTTTCCAGCACGTTGCGCAGAATGACATTGGGCGTCAGCGTGTCGTGGTAGCCCATGCCGATCAGTGAGCGCTTGATCCGGTTCTGGCCGGCAATCGCTTTCAGTTCGGCCAATACCTGAGCCTCGGTCTTGGGCGCTTCCAGTGCAATAGGCTGTTTGACACGAATGCTGCCGGGCACGGTCTCATCGATCAGCGCCGCAAGGCTGTCAACGCCCAGTTCGGTCAGCATGGCGGCGGCTTCATCAGCGGAAGGGCCGATGTGGCGGCCGATAAAGGCATCCTGCTGTTCAAGGGCATGCAGCGGGCGCAAAGACAGTTCTCTCATGGCAGATCGATCCCGAATTGTTCATTAATTGGGCGCAATTCTAGCAGGGATGACGTACCTCGCGCAGCAGAACTCTCGTAGTAGAGGATAGGGTGGCAGGGAATCGGGATGCGACAACGTGTCACATTATCCCCTCGGAACTTTCTCCCTAGAATGAGCCGCAATTTTGCAGCCTGAAGGGAGTTAAAGGATGAAATTCAGCTATTCCAGTCTGTCGCTGGCGGTGATGGCCGCACTGTCGGTTCCTGTTGTATCCACCCCCGTGTGGGCAGAAGACGTGTTGGAGGTGACAAAACCTCTGCCTGTGTCGGCAGTGATCACCAGCAGCGATACCGAGGCGGTTCAGGCGGCGCCGAGCAGTGATGGCGGCGATCTGCTGCGGTCGATCAACGGGGTGTCCGGTTCGCGCATGGGCGGGCGCGGCATTGATCCGGTGATTCGCGGTCAGAAGCAGAATCAGCTGAATGTGATCCTTGATGGTGCCTTCCTCTACGGCGGCTGCCCCAACCGCATGGACCCGCCGACCACCTACACCGCCGCTGAGAGTTACGACCGGGTAACGGTGATCAAGGGCAATCGCAGTGTGATCTACGGCCCGGGCGGCAGTGGTGGTACTGTGCTGTTCGAGCGTGAGCGCCCGCTGCTGGACGCGGATAAACCCTATCGTGGCAAGCTGTCCGCCGCTTATACCGGCAACAGCGATACCACCAACCTGTCCGCTGATCTCGCGGCCGGTGATGAACAGGGCTATGTGCGCTTTGTCACCGAAAAAGCCGATGCCGGCAACTATGAAGATGGCAACGGTAACGAGGTGCGCTCGTCCTACCAAACCGAAAGCAATGCACTGATGGCGGGCGTTCGTCTGGGTGAGCAGACCTGGCTGGAAGGCAGCTACGAGCAGGTCAATGAAGAGGATGTGCTCTTTCCCGGCGCCGGCATGGATTCACCCTACAGTGATTCAGACACCTGGCGCCTGAAGCTGGACCATACCACTGATGGCGGTTTCATCGAGCGAGTGCGGGCCGAGGTGTATCGGGCTGATGTCGATCATCTGATGGATAACCACAGCCTGCGGCCTCTGACTGCCATGATGGCGATGGACGCGCCGACCAGTTCCGATACCCTCGGTGGCCGCCTGCTGATCGACAGCCGTGTGCGGGGCCATGAGATTCAGTGGGGTGTGGATCATCAGGAAAACAACCGTGATGCGTCTGCCATCATCGCAAGTGGCATGATGACGGGGCGTGTAACCGGTATCCAGTGGCCGGATGTGACCATCAAACAGACCGGTCTGTTCGGTGAGGCCAGGCACTATATGGCAGGTGGTGACCTGCTCAAGGCGGGGGCGCGCTATGATTACGTGCGCGTCGATGCCGGCAGAACCAACGAGGCGTTTACCGGTGGAGGGCTGAATGGCCAAACCCCGAATGACCTCTATGGCAGCAATGCCGATGACAACGCCAGCGAGCACAACCTGAGCGGTTTTGTCAGTTGGACCCATCGCATCAACAGTCAGTACCGACTGGAGTCCACGCTGTCGCGCAGCGTGCGCACCGCCGATGCGACCGAGCGTTATATGGCCACCGGAACCTGGCGCGGCAATCCTTCGCTCGATCCCGAAAAGCACCATCAGCTCGAACTGGTGCTGGCTTCGGAAACGGCCGATCTGAGCTGGTCACTGGCGGGTTACTACAATCGGGTGGATGACTACATCAACCGCCAGAACAACCGCTATGACAATATTGATGCCGCGCTGTATGGCCTTGATTTTGAAATGGCCTGGCAGCTCGACAATAATTGGCAGCTGCGTAACGGCATCGCCTGGGTGAAAGGCGAAAACCGTGACGACAACACCGATCTTTCACAGATCCCGCCGCTGACGGCAACGCTGGCGCTGGATTATCGCCATGATGCACTGAAAGCGGGTATCGAGTGGGAAGTGGCGGCACAACAGAATGATGTATGTTTGTCCGGCAGCGCCTGCGGTGGTCAGGATGTACGCAAGACACCGGGTTACGGTGTGGTCAACCTGAATGCGGGTTATGACTTCAACCCGTCATTGAGCCTGAATACAGGCATCAACAACCTGTTTGACAAGGCTTATGCCCATCACATCAACCGTGAAGATGCTTTCGGCAATACGGCTCAGGTCAATGAGCCCGGCCGTACCGGCTGGATTCGTCTGACGGCACGTTTCTGAATTGACCTCCTCTTTCATTCCGCTTTGGGGCCACGGTGGCCCCTTTTTTGTGTGTGCAGCTACACCTAATCGGTAGTTTCAGTGTCTATAATGAGCTGATAAATTTAACTTTATGCACAAGCGTTATAAAAACAAGACAGTTTGATGGTGCGCCACCGGCCGCCTGAGGAATCAAGGGGACAGCACATGAAAGTGTGGCCAGGGAAAAGCTCGGCAGATCAAACGCTGGATCAGTCACTGATTGCCGTGGTGATGATCGACGAGCAAAACCGGATCAAGCGCTACAATCGAGCTGCCGAAGCGCTTTGGGGCTTCAGCCGTGAGGAGGTGATCAATCGCAACGTATCGATGCTGGTGCCGCAGGAGCATCGTGGTCGGCACGATGATTATGTGGATCATCACCGCAGAACAGGTGAAAACCGAATTGTGGGGACATCACGCGAGGTTGAGGTAGAGCGCAAGGATGGTTCTCGCATCTGGGTGCAACTGGCGCTGTCGCAAGTCAAGGTGGGGCGCAAGAAGTACTACAGTGCTTTCGTGCGTGATGTGACGGCCGAGCGCAGTGCTCGCGAAATGATGCAGCAAACGCTCGAGCAGGCACTGGATGCGGTGGTCTGCATTGATGAACACAATAACATTACGCTGTTCAACAAGGCGGCAGAAGTGCTTTGGGGGTGTTCTCGCGATCAGGTAATGGGGCAGAACGTCAAAATGCTGGTGCCTCAGATCCATCAGCCAAGTCATGATGAATATGTACGCCGCAATCGCGAGGGCGGACAAGATCGTATTGTCGGCACGTCACGTGAGGTTGATATTGAGCGCCTTGATGGGGGCCATCGTTGGGCGAGGTTATCCCTGTCCAAAGTGGTGGTGGATGATCGCGTCACCTACACCGCTTTTCTGCGCGACATTACTGAAGAAGTGGAACGGCGTGAAGAGATGCGCATGCTTAGCCTGGTCGCGGACAAGACCGAAAACTCGGTGGTTATTACCGATGCGGAAGGCTGTATCGAATATGTGAATAACGGTTTCATCCGCATGACCGGCTACACGCTGGAGGAGGTACAGGGTCGCAAGCCTGGCACCTTCCTGCAGGGTGAAGAGACAAGTCCTGAAACTATTGAGCGCATCCGTAAGCATCTGCGTGATCTGGATGTGTTTTACGACGAGATTCTCAACTACAACAAGGCGGGCGAGCCCTACTGGGTGTCGCTGTCGATCTCGCCGGTACTGGATGAGCGCGGTCGCCCGGACAAGTTTATCTCCATTCAGGCTGATATTACCGAAACCAAGCGCGAGGCGCTGGAGTCTGAAGTGCGCCTGAAGGCGATCAGTGAGTCACTGCTGATGGTCGAGTACAGCCCAGAGGGGCGTTTCGTGTCGGCCAATTCCTATTTCACCAAGCGCAGCCGGAACAGTGCCGAGCAGGTGGCCCAAAGTCTCTGGCAGCAGATTGAACCACAACAGCTTGGCCGGCTGCGAGAACAAGGTGAGCTGGCCTGTAAACTGAGTGTTACCCTTGCCAGCGGAGACCCGCTGACACTGGATATGCGTTTCTGTGCGCTGCGTGATTTCAAACACACGATTACCCGCCTGGTTGGTTTTGGTATTGATATATCGGACCGACGGGTAGCGGTCACTCAAACACTGCAGGCGATGAGTTCGGTGGAAGAGGTTAGTGACCGCATCGCCAATATCGTCACCAGCATCAACCAGATTGCAGAACAGACCAATCTTCTGGCGCTGAATGCAGCCATTGAGGCGGCGCGTGCCGGCGAGGCAGGGCGTGGCTTCTCGGTGGTGGCAGACGAGGTGCGAAACCTTGCTCAGCGCTCGGGAGAGTCGGCACGCGAAATTGGTCAGCTGGTGGAAGAAACCCATGACCGAGTGAACGAATTGTCCGGTGCCATGCGTAAGATTGACCAATGAGATTATTCTGATACAAACACATGTTCTACTGTATTAGAATGACTACATGTTTGATACAGGATTGCCCCCAATCAAGGAGTTCCTATGCACGTTGGCCTGTTCGGCTCGATCAAAAACCTGCTCCGCATGCTTGTGGCGCTGTTTCTACTGGTGGTTGTAGCCTTGACCGGCTTCGCCATGTATGGCCTTAAATATGAGGCTTTTCAATTCGATGACAATTTTGACCGCCGCATGGTGCCGCTGTATCAGGTCGAGCGCATTGGAGGCTTGATGGGGGACATCCGCTCACAGCTGCTGTTGAGCATTCAGCATCAACCCAACACTGAATTTGCCAATGCGCACAACCATCCCACAAGCCTGCACACTGATCTGGTGCGAGAGTACGAAGCTCAGATCCGTGAACTCTGGCAAGCGTTCATGTCGGTGCGTCATGGTGAAGAGGCCTCACAACTCGCCAGTGCGTTTGAGGAGCAATTTCAATTGTTTCTTGAGAAGGGCGTGACGCCCACGGTCGCACTGATTGAGCAGGGTAACTATGTCGGTGCCAACTGGCAGATCTTACAGCAGGTCAATCCGCTGTTCGCATCAGCTGACAAGGCACGAGCGGATTTGAGTGATCGCAAGCTTAGAGGTGCACGGGAAGCGCGGGCTGAAATAAGTGCAACCGGTAAGTTGCTGAATCTTGAGCTGCTGGCTGTGGGTATTCTGGGCTTGCTGCTGGCGTTTGGTTTTGCCTTCTTCGTGATCCGTCGCATCAACCGTGGCATGGATAATCTGGGCAGTATTGCTGATAGCATGGCGGCCGGTGATTTCCGTGACCAGTCACTGCCGTTCGCTTCGAATGACGATGAAGTGGGGCGTATCACCCAACGCTTCATCCAGACCCGCAGCAGCCTTGCCCAGCTGGCGCGTGAGATTGGTCAGGTGGGTGAATCTCTGAGTGAGCAGGCCGAACGAGGGGCTGCCATGGCCGAGCAGTCGCGCAGTGGCATTCAGGCACAAAAGGCAGAAACCGATTTGGTTGCAACCGCCATGTATGAGATGAACGCGACCGTACATGACGTGGCCAAGAGCGCGGCGACAGCCGCTGAAAGCGCCACGGCTGCGGATGAATCGGCTCACCATGGTCAGTCGGTGGTAACTGAAAGTGTCGACGGCATGAACCACCTTGCCTCCGAAGTAGAGTCTGCCGCTCAGGTGATAGCGGAGCTGGCCGAAGATGCTCAGGCGATTGGCAAGGTTGTGGATGTGATTCGTGAGATTGCGGAACAGACCAATTTGCTGGCGTTGAATGCGGCTATCGAGGCTGCCCGTGCAGGTGAGCAGGGGCGTGGTTTTGCGGTGGTGGCTGACGAGGTTCGCAGCCTTGCCGGTCGCACCCAGACTTCGACCACTGAAATTCATGACATGATCAGCCATCTGCAGGCTGCAGCGGTCAAAGCGGCCAAAGTGATGCAGCAGGGGCAGCAGCAGGCCAGTGATGGAGTGGAAAAGGCCGCGCGTGCCAATGAGGCGCTGGAGGCGATTATTCAGCAGATCATGCGCATGAACGATATGAACACTCAGATTGCCAGTGCCGCCGAAGAGCAAAGTTCTGTTGCCGATGAGATGAACCAGAATCTCAATCGCATCAACATGGCTGCAGACGAAACGTCGATTGCTGCAGACAGTGTGGCGGCGACCAGTCAGGAAATTGCGGCGCTTGCCATGCAGTTGAAAAAGGCTGTCAGCAAGTTCCAGCACTAAGCCTTTTGTTTTCGAGATACCCAAGGGCCTGTCGGTTGTTTACCGGCAGGCCTTTTTTGATGTTAATCCAGTCGGTGCCAGCGATTCTTGCCCAGTGCCTTGGCACGGTACATGGCATCGTCGGCACGGGTCAGCAGGGCATCCGCGCTGTTGCCGTCCTGTGGATAAAGTGCAATGCCGATTGAAGCGGACACCTGCAGCTGCAGCTGCCCCCGCTTGACCGGGCGACTAAGGCAATCCAGCAGTTTCTCTGCTACCTGCTCTGATGCGTCCGCCGTGGTGACCGTTTCCAGCATTACCACAAATTCATCCCCGCCAATGCGTGCACAGGTGTCCGTGCCCCTGAGCTGCTCGGTAATGCGGCCGGACAGCACCGACAGCAGGTCATCACCTGCATCGTGGCCATGCTGGTCGTTGATCTGCTTGAAACCGTCCAGGTCGATGAACATCAGGGCGAACTGATTGCCTTCACGATGAGCGCGGCGCAGGTTGCGGCCAAGGTGCTCGTTGAGCAGACTGCGGTTGGGCAGGCCTGTCAGCGGGTCGTGCATGGCCAGGAAGCGGATGCGTTCGATCCGCTTGTGCCGTTCCATCGCAATGGCTGCCAGGTGCGCCATGCGTTGCAGCAGCTGACGCTGAGTATCGTCCGGCACCGCCGGGCTCTGTGGATAACAGGCGAACACTCCGATCACTTCATCATAGGCCGCTACGATGGGCTGAGCCCAGCAGGCGGAGATGCCGTAGCGTTGTGCCTGATCGCGCCAGTCATGCCAGTGACTGTCTTGATGGATATCCGGGCAGATCGTGAGCCCTCGGCTGAGATATGCCTGTGCACAGGTGGTCCCTTCTGCTGTCAGACTTAGCCCCTCGCGGCGCTGCAGAAAATGGTTTGGCAGATTCGGGGCGCTTTTGACACTCAGGCGCCGACCGCTTTCGTCAGGCAGGAGTATCGCCGAACTGGCACCCGGGACGAGATTTTCAACCGTATTGCACAGCTGCAGCAGGACTTCCTCCAGCGAGTCACCGGTGGCAATCAGTTCCAGTACACTGCGCTCCAGCCGCAATATGCGTTCACTGGCGCGCAGGTGTTGTTCCCGTCTGACAGCATTGGTGATATCCAAGCACTGTACCAGCGTCAGGTTACTCTGGCTGAGTGGTTTGATCAGGATCGATTGGTACAGGGGCATCTGCTCGCCCCCCGGCGCACGCCGCCATAACGGCAGCAGGCGCTTGTGCAGCTGATGCGACAGGATTCGGCCCATGCGCAGCCGGCATCCGCTTTCAATGGCATCCAGCAGAGCGGGTGGCAGTTGGGCAGAAAACAGGCTTTCAATGGTGTGGCCAATAATATGCTGCTCGGTCAGACCGGTATGGCGGCTGAACCAGCGATTGCAAAAGATGATGCGACACTCACCGTCCAGCAGCAGTACACCGCCATCAAGGCTGTGCAGCAGGTCGGTACAGTCAAGGTTGTCAAGAACATCAGACAGGCAGGTACCCTGGAGTTCGGTCTGGCTCATGGGAAGTCGTCCTTCAGAGCAACTCGGCAAGATAGCTGCGAAGGGCCGTAATAAAGGTATCAGCCGAACGCAGGTCGATAATGAATGCCAGATAACCGCGCAGTGCACTGTGGCGCAGACTGAAGTCGATCTGAACCAGCATCACCAGTGTGTTTTCGTTATCCGAGTCGTACAGGCTCAGAGTACTGGGAAGGTCGGCTGCACTGACGCTGAACGCTTTGGGAATATCGGTCTGTACCTGTTGCTTCAACTGGTTGGCCAGCGTGGCCAGACAGTGGTTGAGCAGGATATTGCCCAGCTCCGCCAGTGTTTCCTGCTCCAGCTCGGTGATCTCATCGGCACTGAGCTCTTCACCGATCATGGCGTTAACCAGTTCCAGGCTGCGTGCTTCCGGAAACAGCAATGCGGCGCGACCGTTGATGAAGCCTTCAAAATCCTGCAACACACCGGCCAGAAACGAGGGCAGATCCTTGCGGAAGGCGGCCTGGGCTTCAGGTACGGAGATGAACTCCACGCGTGGCACCGACAGCAGTACTTCGTCATTGACCAGCTGTGACAATGCGTTAGCGGCACGGCCAACACCCAGGTTCATCAGTTCAACGATCAGATCGTGCTCATCGGGGCTGAACAGGTCCATTCAGGCCTCCTGACAAACAAAGGCAGCAAGCTGCTCGGCGGTGGTGGGCTTGGGCAGGAACGCCATTCCCATCTCACGGGCACGCTGGGCAAGCGCGTCCTGAATATTGGCGGTCACCAGTGCCATTCGCAGCTGCGGGAAGCGGGCACTGAGCGCCTCGGCCAGTTCGAGGCCATCACGGCCGGGCATGTTGAAATCGATCAGGGCGATATCGGCGTTTTCACTCTGCAGCAGGGTTTCAGCTGCATCGGCTGAGTCGGCTTCCAGTAAATTCAGTTCCAGCCCCAGAGATTTCAGCTGACGGCTGAGACTGAGACGGGCAATACGGCTGTCATCAACCAGCAGCAGGTTGATCGGTTTTGTTGTTGTCATGGTGTCAGCGTGTCATCGCAGGAATAAAGCGAAAAGTTTAACAAGTGAAGCAATTTTAGTCAGCTGATTTAGGGAATAACCCTTAAATCAGGTTATGTTACTGCGTGTATTAAAACGTATAGGAAACGGCAAGAGAGCCAAAACTGTGGTTGTCTTGCTGGGCTTCAAACTGACGCGTGCGGTAGATGCGGGCGTAGGAAAGCTTCCACTGTTGCCAGGTGGCGGCAACGCCAAAGGCGGCATCCCCAACAAGAGGCTCCTTGTCGACACTGTGACTGCTGCGCCAGGTATTACCGTCAAGAAAAATATCCTGCAGTACCCAGCGGCCATCGACTGATACAAAGCCGTGAATGCCCCAGTGATGCCGAAAACGGGGGTCGCCCTGCCCTGGCACGCTGTTATCACCCCCAGGGCGCAGTGCCGATGTACCAAAGTCGTGCGGCAGATGCTTGCCGATGCGATATTCAGCTCCGGTGTTCAGGTAGGTTGCCACATTGCCCAGACTGCCGCCAGCATGCAACAGAATCTCATGCTCCCAATCCTTGCCCAGAGAGCGGCGCAGCCAGCGATTCTTGTGTTCATAGATCAGCTGCAGTCCTGGTTCATTGCGCAACTGGTTGTTCCAGCCGTTGAATTTGTCGATGCCACGCAGGTCGTGAATAAAGTCCTGTGACTCCTGTGCCAGTGCGGCGGGTCCCACCATGCCCAGATTCACCTCAAAGGAGTTCATCCGGTTTCGGGTCTGGGTATGGTAGCCAAAGCCCATGTATAGCCAGCCGGCGTAGGGGCGGTCGGTTGGGTCGAGGCTGGTACGTTCGCGGTCCTGCGGCGTGTATATCAGTTGCCCCAGAGTGAAAATCAGGCGGCGACTGACATTCTGCCCCAGTCGTACCGCTTCTGGGTCAAGTGGAGCCAGCAGGCGGTTGGCATCGCGCATCCAGCCAGGGAGGTCGGGGTCGTCGATAAAACTTTCGATTTCAGGTGACACAAAGGACAGCCTTAACCCATTGGTGTATTGCTGGTCGGTATCACTGAACAGGTCGTTTTCGAAATAGAAATTGGCAGTCCAGCTTTGATCCGGGTTGATCGCAGGGACTTCAGCCGGCGATGTCTCGGCGGCTGATGCAGCAGTGGTCAGGCAACCGATGGTCAGTAGACAGAGGGTGTACTTCACTTTCGACGCCACTGACCGTTGCCGTCCTGAATATACTCCCCGGCAGGGGCCATCTCCTGCAGGCGCTGGCCGGTGCGCAGCTCCATTACGTCCAGTGAAACCCCGGCCTTGCTGGCTTTCTGCTGATACAGGGCGCGGCGCTTGCTGTTGATTTCATTGACCATCGCCTTGACATCTGCGCTGGGGCTTGAGGTTACGATGCCGAGGTAGCCGGTGGCTCTTTCGCCTACCATGCCGCTTGACTTGGCCTCATCCAGTGAAAGGGCAAAGGCAGGCATGCTCAGGCTCAGGGCCAGCAGGCCAGCAGTCAGGATTTTGCTCAGTGTGCGCAACATGATTCGTCCCTCAGAATAGTTCGCTGTTTTCATCCAGCATGGAGTCAATTTCCTTGTCGACCTTGACCAGAATCTCATGCTTGATTTTTACGTTGAGATTTATGGTGATCGGCTCTGATGGTGCTGCCACCTGTACAGTCGGGGTGCAGCCGGCTGAGACAAGCAGACCAAGCGCGCAGAATGTTGCGGGCAGCAGTTGTCGGCTGGGCATGGTAGGTTCCTTTTCTTGCTGGGCTGTATGCGATCAGACAGGGAATCGCAGCTTTGGTTTCCATTGAGCAGCAGCTTAGCTTAAACCAGCCTTAACGGAAACGAACTAGCGGCGGAAACGACGGTCGATGGAGTCGGTCACTCGGCCCGTGAGCTGCAGTGTACGCAGCAGAGCGAGCAGGTTTTCCTCAATATTCAGGTTGAGATCGACCGGCCGGCCCTGCTGCCAGCCGGGATTGTACCCCTTGAGCCGGGCGCGCATGTCGGCGTCACCGTTTGGCTGGTAGTCGAGCTTGAGGTCCAGCAGCTCAAAACGCAGGTCGGTCAGAGCCCTCAGTGCCAGCTGGACACCGGGGTTCTGTTGTCCCATCAGCGCGACTTCAGGTGTAGGCTGGTAGCGGATAACGCCGCCTTCAGCACCGCTGCGCAGGTGACCGTTGTGGATGCTGATCTCATTGCCGTTGATACGGATCGGCAGTTCTCCCCCCAGCACCCCGCTGCCATAGAGCCCCTCTTGAGGATACAGCTCCAGAATTCGGCTCAAGTCAAAGGCAGACACGGCAAGGCGGGTTTCAAGATCGGGCTTGAGAGGATCAAAGCCAACCGCCGGTACGGCGATGATGCCATCGAGTGCAGACAGGCTGAAAGCTGTCAGCTGTAGCCAGTAGCGGCTGTTGCCGTAGCCGGTGAGGGCGTAGTCGAGATCCGGCCCATAGATCCGGAGGCCCGTATCGGTATGGCCGATACTGAGGTTTCCACGAGCGCTTAAACGACCATTCGGTGCAAGTTCGAGCCGGCTGTCCAAGTTCAGGTTATGGATATGGGTATTGTCCAGGCTAAGGTTGGCCTGAGTCAGGCCGGGTCGCAGCTCCAGCTGCCACTGGCCTTCGTTTAATCTTAGTTCACCGCGGGCCTGAAGCTGCCCTTGGTGGACATCCGGCCAGACCCTTTGCTGTGGCAGCAGGCGCTTCAGTGTCGGCAGCAGTGAAGCGAGTTGAACCGGCGGCAGATTGAGGCCGACGCGACCATTCAGGCGGGCATCCAGTGTCAGCTCGGTGTCCAGCTGCAGCGGCGGTTCCTGAGTACGCAGGGTGATGGGCCCCTTGATCTGCATGGCGTGTGGCAGCCACTGCAGGTCTGCGCTCAAGCTGATCGGGGGCAGCTCAGGCATATCCTGCCGCTGCAGTACCAACCGGGTTGAAGGTTTCAATTGCAGTCGAATCGAACCATCGAGAAATTGCAGGCGGGCCTGTAGATCCAGATCGCTGTTCGGCACAGCATTGCGGCCTGGCAACCTGAGCCTGGCTGCAATGTCGTGATGACTGTCGAGCCGCAGCAGTGTTTGAACATCGGATGCCAGCTGGGCGGGCAGTTCCAGTCGGCTGTTCAACTTCAGTACGCCACTGAGCGGGCGCACCTCTTCTGGCAGCGCAATCTGAAATGATTCAAGGGCACTGCGCAGGGGCTCGATCTGTACCGTTGTTTCGGCTTCGAATTTCCAGCTGTGTGGGTCAGGAGTCAGTCTCAGATCGCTTTGGACCAGGGGTTGACGAGTATCACTGAAACTCAGTTGCAGCTGATAGTCGGGATCAAAATTGAAATCGAGGTAGCCAAGTGGCTTTTGGTCAAGCTTGATTTGGAAACGTCCCTGCAGCAGCTGTGGTTCCAGATCCACATTGCCGAGCAGGGTCAGGGGTGGCTGCTCCGGCGCCGTGTAGTTCAGTTCCAGCTGGGCAATCACCAGTCGTCTTGAGGGGGCGTAGCTGAACAGCTGCTGTGGGTGAAAGCGGTTCAGAGCGATCGGCTCGGGTTGTCGCTGAATTTGTTCAGCACGGCCCTTGAGCGAATGATCGGCAACGATATCGAGGCGAGCCTGTTGCACACGCAGCTCGGCCAGTTGTCCCTGCAGCAGGTTCATCGGGTCGAACTGCAGTTCGATATTATCGGCACTGAGTGTTACGCGCCGGCCATCGCCGGCCTGGCTGACGCTGAGGTGATCAATCTGAAGTTTTTCCCATGAAGGGTGGCGCATGGTAAATGCCGGTGCAACAAAGCCTTGCTCAGCCAGCCAGCGCTCAACCAGGTACTGGGCGCTCCAGGGCAGGGACAGCCAGGCCATGCCAGCCAGCAACAGTGGCAGCAGAAAGAGCAGGCCCAGCCACTTTTTCATGGCAACTTGCGGACTATGTTAAGGCCGTCGCGCACGGTGAGAAACACGTTTTCCACCCCGGGGTCGGCGGCGATGAAGCGGTTGGTTTCAACCAGAATGTCGTCAATGTCGGATTCTGGCTGTACCACCTTGCCTGACCAGAGCACGTTGTCGAGGATGATTAGCCCACCGGGACGGGTCATCTGTTTAACGCGCTGATAGTAGTTGAGGTAGTTGCGTTTGTCGGCATCAATGAAGGTGAAGTCGAGCTCCAGATCCAGTGTTTCCAGCGTATCCAGAGCGCGGCCGAAGATGACCTCGATCTTGTGACCGTGCTCGCTGCGATCGAAAAACCCCTGGGCAAACTCAATGGCGCGAGGGTTGGTTTCACAGCAGATCAGTTTGCCATCGGCCGGCATGCCTTCTGCGATGGATAGGGCGGAGTAGCCGGTGAACATGCCGATCTCCAGTGCGTTTTTCGGCTGCACCAGTGCAGACAGCAGTTTCAGGGTACGACCAACAAGTCGGCCCGACAGTTTCTGTGGCCAGCCCATGTTGAGGTTGGTCTGATCGATCAGCTCCTGCAGCAGTGGCGGCTCTGAACGGGTGTTAACAAAAGCATAGTCTTCAATGGTTTCATCAACCAGAAAGTCGGGCATGGCGGTGTACCTGAATCACAAACGGCAAAGTGCAATTCTAGCATTACCCCGGTGTACTTTTCCCGGTCAGGGATATTGATACCGAAATGCGGCCTGATCTTTTACAATCTGCGCTGATTTGAAGGAGAGTTCTGATGTACGAAGCTTTGTATCTGTTTCTGGCGACCGGCCTGGTGTCCATGTCGGCGGCGCTGAGTGCCGGTGCGCTGAACAAATTGCCGGAAGAAAGGCGTCCGGCGTTCATGCAAACCCGCAATGGTGCGGTGACGGTAGTGATGGCCGGCAATCTTGGGGCGCTGACGTTGATCGGCGCGCTGGCCTACGGGATTCGGCATCTGGACTGGTGGATTCCCGTCAGCTGTCTGTTCATCACCTTCCCGGTGGTGCATCTGGTGCTGATTCAGCGCCTGCTGGGTGACCTCAAGGCGTTGTTGCTGATGCTGCCGCTGGTGTTGGCGTCCATTGTGGCCCTTTGGTACTTCTGGTAAGGCCATGATTTCCGTTGTGGGGTATGGCTCGCTGCTGTCGGAGCAGTCCGCGCGCGAAACTGTTCCGAATCTAAGCAATTACCGTTTGGTTCGGGTACCGGGCTACCGCCGCGTGTTTGATAAGGTGGGCATCGTGTTCATCAGTCGGCATGGCATGTCATCGGACAGTCTGGAGCTGGCCTCCTGCTCCACCGAAGCGGCAGACGGTATCGACATCATTGCCGCTCAGTTCGAGTGCAGCGAATCTGACTTTCTTGAGCTGTACGAACGCGAGCATCGTTATCGCTGGATCGAGGTGGAAACGTGTCATCTGGACACGGGCGAGCCTTCTCGAGGACGCATGTGCACCGGCTATTCTGATACGGATTACCGCCTCAACAAGTGTGTCACTGAGGCGGAATATCAGCGCCGGGTCGGGCAGTATTACGCGGGTCCGCTTTGGCGGCGCGATATTCTGCCGAATCCGCGCTATCTTGGCTTCTGCCTGCAGTCGGCGGCCACACAGGGCGAGTCGGTATTGCAGAATTTCCTGGATACCAGTTTCACCGCGGATGGCCGCTCCGTGCGGCAGTATCTGGCGGATAACCCCGGCCTGATATCGGCCGAGGTGATCGAATACAGCTACCGCTGATCAGCTCAGCAGCGGCTCCAGCCAGCGAGCAATTCGCAGCAGGTCGTCATCACTGTGCGGCTGCCCGATCAGCTGAATCCCCAGTGGCAGATTGTTGGCATCGGTCAGCCCCGGCAGTGTTACCACCGGCAGCCCCATCGCTTGCCAGGGGCGGCTCATATGGGGAGCTCCGGTCCGTTCATGCCCTTCGGGCGCCACGCCCGGTGCGGCCGGTGCGAGCATGGCATCCACATCCGGGTAGCGTTGAGCCAGCTCGTCACGGATATCCGCCACTGCCTGCAGGGATGCCAGATAATCGGCGCGGGGAGTTGCCAGGCCGGTTGCTATCAGATCCTGCAGTGCCGGACTCAAAAGATCGGGCTGGCCTGACTCAAGCGCAAGGTTGCGAGCCGCCTCATACGCCATGATCAGGCCATGATGCTGTACCAGCTCACCCAGCCAGTCACTGTTGTCGGGCTCTATCACGTCTACCCCCTGACTGCGCAGAATGGTGGCGGCCCGCTCGATGGCGGCCGCCATGTCCGGCTCGACCTCACCGGCGGCATCGCCCCGACACAGAAGGATGCGTTTGGGTTGCAGTGCATCAGCTGTGGTCATCGGCTCTGGCTGTCGCAGCAGAATGGCGCGCAGCAGCTCGATATCTTCGACCTGGCGGCTGAACAGCCCGAGTGAATCCAGAGATTGTCCCAATGGCTGTATGCCGCGCAATGAGAACTCCCCACGGGTACCCACATAACCGACCGTACCGCAGTAGGCTGCCGGCCTGATGACGGATGCAGCGGTCTGTGAGCCCAGTGCCGCCGGCACCATTCCATCGGCGACAGCCGCCGCCGAACCACTGGAAGAGCCGCCCGGCGTTCGCTTCAGATCGCGTGGGTTGGCGGTCTTGCCTGGTTTGAAATAGGCGAATTCGGTTGTGACCGTCTTGCCGATAATAATACCGCCTGCCTGACGCAGGAGTGCAACGCAGCTGGCATCGTCGACCGGCTGACGGCCTTTGTGGATGGGGGACCCCATCTCGGTCGGCATGTCGGCCGTATCGATAATGTCCTTGATGCCGATGGGCAGCCCTTTCAGCAGGCTGGTTTCATAAAATGACTGGTGATTGCGGTAGTGTTCGAGGCAGGATTCGGCGTCAAGGCGGTGCTGCCAGGCACCAACCTCAGGCTCGCGGGCCTCGATTTGAGCGAGGCAAGCCTCCAGCAGCTCCAGCGCTGTGCAGTGACCTTCCTCGATAAGATTCAGGGCCTGTCGCAGGCTAATGGGGGTTGCCAACTTGTTACTGTTCATCTGCGCCACTCCACAGGGTCAATACGGCGGGAAAAGGATCGGGGCATCAGTTTGGCGCCATACGGCTCAGGGGTAAAGCGCCGTTAATCAACCCGTTACAAATTGTTACAGGTTTTTACACCACATGTATCACGCATGGTTGCCTGCAAAGGTAATCAGCATTACTCTTTTCGTCTGCTGCATGCGACTGCGACCAAAGTAGCAACATAACAATAACGAGTGTGCCCCAATGAGTCTCTATCAGAGTATTGAAAAAACCTTCTTTCATAGCCTGACCCGCAAAATCTGCGGCAATGTGCTTTTCCTTGTGCTCCCCAGCCTGATTCTGATCGGTCTTGGCTACTGGCTTCATTTATCGCTGCAGGATCTGCAGACGGCCTTGGCCGATACGCCGGATGCTGGACAGCAGGTTGCGCAGCTTGCGCAGATCACCGGTGTGGCAGCCGGTGCCATGCTGGTGGTTACCCTCGTGGTAGCCGGTTTCGCCCTGTTTTTCATGCGCCATCTTTTTCTGCGACCGATTCACAGCATGACGCGGGTCCTGAGGGCGGTGAAAGACAAGGATGGCGACATCTCGGCAACATTACCGGTGCAGACTCAGGATGAGATTGCGCGCATGGCGGAAAGCTACAATCACTTTTCGGCCAGTCTGAAGCAGATGATTGCCGATACCCGTCAGCGCAGTGTGCGTGTATCGCTCAGTGCCAGCCAGTTGCAGCAGGTGGTGCTGGCCGCGAAGGGGTCGGCCGAAGAACAGGTGTCGAAGGCGCAGGCAGTGTTTCAGGCCAGTCAGGAGTCCACCACGGCGATTGAGGGGATCGCGGCACACACCCAAAGCATTTCCGAACGCAACAGCCACAACCTGGCTGAGGTGAAGGATTCCAGTGCTGAGCTGGTACGGGTCAGTGAGCAGGTGGCGACCATCGAGTCCCAGGTGAAGGAGTTTCAGCAGGTTGTGGGGCAACTGGCGGAAAATTCCGCCAGCATCATCAGCATCCTCTCTCTGGTACAGGGATTCTCCGAGCAGACCAATCTGCTGGCACTGAATGCGTCCATTGAAGCGGCGCGTGCCGGTGAGGCAGGGCGGGGGTTTGCCGTGGTTGCGGATGAAGTGCGTACGCTGTCTCAGAAAGTGAACACAGCCACAGGCGAGATCGACAGCAAGATCAACGCCATGGTGTCGCTTGTGGAAAGTACCCGCAGCGGGGCCGAAGTGATTATGCAGAACGTGTCGGATACGGATGGCTTCATTTCTCAAACCAGTCGTCGTTTCAGCACCATGGTGAGTGACTTTGAAGCACTGAACAGCCAGCTGGGCGAGATCAGCGCTGCCATTGAAGAGCTGTCCTATACCAATCGGCACAGCCATGAACAGGTGTCCGATATAACCCGGTTGGCTGACAGCATTCGTCAGGAAATGGAAGTGTCGAGCCAGCACTCGCAGGAGCTGGACGGTGCAACCGAGGAGATGCAGGAGTTGCTGTCGCGCTTCACCATCGGTTATGGCGGCTTTGAGCAGATCATCACCACAACGCGGGAATGGGCACGGATGGTAGAGGCCGAGCTGGAGAATCTGGCGGCTCAGGGGCAGGACCTGTTCGATACCAATTATGTTCGTACCAACAAGGGGCAGTTGCCGGAGAAGTATGACACCCGTTACACGGATGCCTATGAAGCCCGCCTGCGGCCGCTGTTTGACCGCTGTATTACTGAAAACGATGCCTTCCTGGTGGCTGCGGGGTTTGATTTGAACGGATACTGCCCGGCGAACAATACGCGCGTATCCAAGCCGCTGACGGGTGATTTTGAAGTGGACAATGCCCTGAGTCGTCACCGCCGCATTTTTGCCGGCACGCGCGCCGAGATTCGCCGCGCGTCCCATGACTCGCCGTTTCTGTTGCAGACCTTTATTCGTGACACCGGTGAAATCCTGAATTCGCTATCGGTCCCTCTGTTCGTGAATGGCCGTCGCTGGGGCAGCTTCTGTGTTGCCTTCACGCCAGATCACCTGCTCAACGCGACCCGCGACTGACATTGACGGGCTCATCTGAAAGCGGCATGCCGACATCGGCGTGCCGCTTTTTTTTGGAAAAACCCAAAACTTCATATCTCTATAATCAATATTAAATATTGATTATTTTGTGTTTCTTCAAAATAAAGTTTTGAATAATCGCGTGTTATTCAAAATTAAATATTGATGATGGTATCATGAAAATAAATTGAGTTTATTTTAACCAGCGGCAACTCCATTCACCCCCAGGCAAAACAGGTTGCTGAAAAATAACGAAAAAACGCTAAACAACGGCAAAAACTTGCCGATATAAAATAGCGTGGTCGTTGTTGATTTTTTGACCATGTACCGGCGATACTTACTCGCAGCTTAATTCGGTTGCTGCTTGAGGAGTTGGCCCGTATTTTGCGTGTAATATGGCAATAGAGATGAAAACAGGGTAATTCCCTTCCGCCTGTCCAGCTGGGTTCAGAGCACACAATATGGTGACTGCACATAACATGATCGTCGCACTCGATATCGGCACCTCAAAGGTGGTGTGTCTGGTGGGCGAATTGACTCCACAGGGCACCATCGAAATTATCGGTGTCGGCTCTCAGCCTTCGCGGGGGCTGAAACGCGGTGTGGTGGTCAACATCGAATCGACGGTCAGCTCGATCCAGCGTGCGGTTGAAGAAGCCGAGCTGATGGCTGGCTGTAAGGTTCACGGCGTGACCGTGGGCATTGCCGGCAGCCATATTAACAGTCTCAACTCTCATGGCATCGTGGCGGTACGCGACCGTGAAGTGTCTGACTACGATCTTGAGCGAGTGATTGATGCAGCACGTGCCGTGGCCATTCCGGCAGATCAGAAAATCATCCATATCCTGCCGCAGGAATACCTGATCGATAATCAGGAAGGGATCAAGGAACCGCTGGGAATGTCCGGCGTTCGCCTTGAGGCCAAGGTTCATCTGATTACCGGCGCAATCAACGCGATTCAGAACATCGAAAAGTGTGTACGTCGCTGTGGCCTTGAGGTCGATGCGGTGGTGCTGCAGCAGCTGGCATCCAGTTACTCCGTACTGACCGATGACGAAAAGGATCTGGGGGTCTGTATTGTCGATATCGGCGGTGGCACCACTGATATTGCGGTATTTACCGGCGGTTCCATCCGTCACACGGCCGTGATTCCGATCGCCGGCGATCAGGTCACCAGTGATATCGCCATGGCGCTGCGCACCCCGACCCAGCATGCCGAGCAGATCAAGATCAAATATGCCTGTGCGCTGGCGCAGCTGGCCAGGGCAGACGAAATGATCAAGGTGCCCAGTGTTGGCGACCGCGCGCCGCGCGACCTGTCACGCCAGGCACTGGCTGAGGTGGTCGAGCCGCGTTATGAAGAGCTGTTTACACTGGTGCAGTCGGAGTTGCGCCGCAGCGGTTTCGAGGATCTGGTGGCTGCCGGCATCGTGCTGACCGGGGGGACTGCCAAGATGGAAGGTGCTGTTGAGCTGGCGGAAGAGATTTTTCACATGCCGGTACGGCTGGCCAAGCCGCAGGGTATCCGTGGTCTGGAGGCTCAATTGAGCAACCCCATTTATGCCACCGTCATTGGCCTGCTGCACTACGCACGACAGGATCATGGGCCGGTCAGTCCGGTGCCGGAAATAGAAGAATACGAAGACAGCCTGCGGCCACAACGCAGCGCTGAAGGCAGTCTGTTCTCGCGCATGAAGAACTGGCTGCAGGGCAATTTTTAAGTTTGGGCAAACAGCGGCACCCGGCGACAGAGCGGGGCCGTATCTGGAGGGGATGAATATGTTTGAGCTGGTGGATAGTGTACCTCAGAGTGCTGTAATCAAGGTGGTCGGTGTTGGTGGCGGTGGTGGTAATGCCGTCAACCACATGGTAACCACCGAACTGGAGGGTGTGGATTTCATCTGCGCCAATACCGATGCGCAGGCACTGAACAGCATGGCGGCCAAAACGGCTCTGCATATCGGTGGAGAGCTGACCAAGGGGCTGGGCGCCGGTGCCAACCCCGAAGTGGGGCGTCAGGCTGCGCTGGAAGATCGTGAGCGCATCGCGGCAACCCTGTCCGGTGCCGACATGGTATTCATCACGGCAGGCATGGGTGGCGGTACCGGCACCGGTGCCGCTCCGATTGTGGCGGAAGTGGCTCGCGAAATGGGCATTCTGACCGTGGCGGTCGTGACCAAGCCGTTCCCGTTTGAAGGCCGTCGTCGCAAGAAAATAGCCGAAGAGGGTATCCGTGAACTGCAGGAGCATGTTGATTCGCTGATCATCATCCCCAACGAAAAACTGCTGCCGGTACTGGGCAAGAACTGTACTTTGGTCAGTGCCTTCGGTACGGCCAATGATGTGCTCAAGGGCGCGGTGCAGGGGATCGCGGATCTGATCATCCGCCCCGGCATGATCAACGTGGATTTTGCCGACGTGCGTACCGTGATGTCCGAAATGGGCATGGCGATGATGGGTACCGGTGTCGCCCGCGGTGAGAACCGTGCCCGTGAAGCGGCCGAGGCGGCGATTAACAGCCCGCTGCTGGAAGATATCGACCTGAAAGGCGCCAGCGGCATTCTGGTTAATATTACCGCCGGCCTGGATCTCAGTCTGGGTGAGTTCTCCGAGGTCGGTGATCTGGTCGAAGAGTATGCCTCTGAAAACGCCACTATTGTGGTAGGTACCGTCATCGATCCTGAGCTGTCTGACGAGCTCAAGGTCACTGTTGTCGCTACGGGTCTGGAGCGTGCTCAAGCTGCCGAGTCCCGTGTCGTGAACGGTGATACCAGCGCACCGCGTGCACAGTCTTCGCGTACGGTGAAAACGGCTGATTTCAATCAGCTTGAGCTGCCGACAGTGCTGCGTAATCGTCAGAATGAAGAGAAGTCGCGCCCGGTACAGAATGAGCTGACTGAAGCGCAGGTGGATTCAGTGCCGATGAAAAAGACCGGCACTGACGATATGGATTTTCTGGATATCCCGGCGTTTCTGCGCCGTCAGGCAGACTGATTGCATGATGACCCCCGGCTGACGCCGGGGTGCCCTCCTGAATTCCCGCCCGGCTACCGCCCGGCGGGTTTTTTACATCTCGTGACGCCACTTGAGGTTGTACAGGTCGCGCCTGCGATCCTTCAGGTTGGTGACCGAGCCTTCGTTGCGGATCACGCGGATCTGGTCCAGGTCCAGGTCTGAGAACATGATCATCTCGGTGTTGGGAGTGGTTTCGGCCATTACGGCATCGTGCGGGAAGGCAAAGTCCGAAGGCGAAAAGACGGATGACTGCGCATACTGTACGTCCAGACTTTCAACCGAAGGCAGGTTGCCCACACTGCCGCAGATGACGGTGTAGCACTCGTTCTCGATTGCCCGTGCCTGAGCGCAGTTGCGCACCCGCAGGTAGCCGTTCTTGGTGTCGGTCCAGAAGGGAACGAACAGAATGTCCATGTCTTGATCCGCCAGCAGACGGCCCAGTTCAGGAAACTCCACGTCGTAGCAGATCAGAATGCCTACGCGCCCGGCATCGGTCTCGAATACGCGCAGCTGATCGCCGCCACGGATGACCCAGTCACGGCGTTCATGCGGGGTGATGTGGAGCTTGCGCTGCTCTTCCACCGTGCCATCACGGCGGCACAGGTAGCTGACGTTGTAGAGGTGGTCGCCTTCCAGCAGCGGCATCGAGCCGGTGATGATATTGATGTTGTAGCTCACCGCAAAGTGGGACATCTCATTGCGGAACCGCTCGGTGAAACCGGCCAGAAAACGAATGGCACTGGTCTGGCTGGTCTGATCGGTCAGGCCCATCAACGGGGCGTTGAAAAATTCCGGGAACAGTGCAAAGTCACTCTGATATTCAGACAGCGTATCGACGAAATATTCGACCTGCTTGAGTAGCTCTTCCACTGACTCCACTTCACGCATCTGCCACTGAATAGCACCGATTCGCACCTGGGTTGGGCGGCTGCTGATCACGCTGTCTTCAGGCTCGAACAGAATGTTGTTCCATTCCAGCAGGGTGGCATAGCCCTGAGATTTGGTGTCTTCGGGCAGGTAACTGCCCAGCAGGCGCTTGACCTGAAAGTTGTTGGACAGCTGGAAGGTCAGGATCGGGTCGTAGAGTTCGCGCTGACGCACCTTGCCGATGTACTCGCTGGCCGTCATTTCGCTTGCGTGCTTGTAATAGTTGGGAATGCGTCCGCCCGCCAGGATCGAGCGCAGGTTGTACTGGCGACACAGTTCCTTGCGTGCTTCATACAGGCGGCGGCCCAGGCGGAAGCCGCGGTACTCCGGGTGGATCAGTACATCCAGACCGTACAGCGCATCGCCATCGGGATCGTTGAGGATGGTCATCCGCTTGCCGATCAGGTCTTCATAGGAGTGAGGGTTGCTGAAGCGGTCGTAACGTACCTGTGCCGACAGGGCGATGCCGGCCAGCTCGTCACCGTCAAACACGCAGATCTGACCCTCCGGGAATTCATCGATCAGCTTATTAATGGTGTGCTCGGGCCAGGACCCACCAATATCATCATAGACACGGTCCATCAGCGCTTTCAGGCGGGGATAGTCCTCATGTTCCAGATTGCGGATGACAAGGTGCATGTCTTCGATGTGCATGATCTGTCCTCTTCAGCGGAATTCGTTTGCAGTGTGCGGCAGGGCGGAGGCAGGCGCAAGTCAGCCTTGCCGACGGGCCGCGAGCAGAAACTCTCGGTTGCCATCGCCACCGGTTATCGGGCTCTCACTCCACCAGCAGGGCATGAGGTTATTGTCGCGGCAGCAGGCTTCAATTGTCTGACGTACCTGGTCATAGATGGCGGGGTTACGTACCAGCCCGCCCTTGCCGATATGCTCAGGACCAGCCTCAAACTGAGGCTTGACCAGTGTGATCAACCAGCCCCCGGGGCGCAGCAACGGGGCGAGTGACGGCAGGATCAGGGTTTGTGAAATAAATGAAACATCCATCACCGCCAGCTCGAACCCCATCGCCTCGGGGGTGTGATCACGCAGTGACGGTTCCAGCGCGCGGGCGTTGTAGCCTTCAAGGCACACCACGCGAGGATCCTGGCGCAAACGGGGGTGTAACTGATCGTGGCCGACTTCAATGCCAACGACTTTGGCAGCACCGTGCTGCAGCAGGCAGTCCGTAAAGCCGCCGGTGGACTGGCCTACATCCAGTGCGGTGATGCCTGCCACTGGGGGATTGAGTGATGCCAGTGCATGCTGCAGCTTGAGAGCGCCGCGTGAAACAAACCGGTCCTCGTCGCTGCTTTCCACACGCAAAGGCGTATCAGCCGGCAGTTTGAAGGAAGGCTTGTCCAGGCGTTGCCACTGACCCAGTTCAGCCTCGACGCGGCCCTCCTTGATCAAGCGCTGAGCGCGAGTGCGGGTCTCGGCAATGCCTCGCTCTACCAGTAACAGATCCAGTCGTTGCATGGCGATGATCCTGAGTGAAATCAGGCCATTATACCGAAACCATTCAAATGCGAAGGCCTGTTGTTGCTTTCGTTTTGCAAACGGCTGGCAAAGGATTAACATGAAGCTGTTCTAGTCATTGATCTGGATAGAGAATTTCGGTGTCAAATCAAGACCTGTGTACCAGTCGCAAAGCCGCTGAATTGCTGGGAGTAACTCCCCGGACCATCCAGCTGTGGGCGGACGCCGGCATTTTGCATGGCTGGAAGACACCGGGTGGGCATCGTCGCTTCAGCCTCGGCGCGATTGAGCGTTTGGCCGAAAAGATTCGCAGCGGTGAAGCTGTTACGGCTGCCGCCGCCGCGGTACGTCCTGAGCCAAGCCGCCCGGTCAGGGTGCAGGTGATTGAAGATGAGCCCGCGCTGCAACGCCTTTATGCCCTGACCATACGCAGTTGGGGGCTTCCGGTTGAGTTGCGCCAGTCAGTGGACGGCTATCAGGGGTTGCTGGAGCTGGGGCGATTTGAGCCTGATCTGCTCATTCTGGATCTTAACCTGCCGAATGTGGATGGCTTCAGTGTCATCGAAGCTCTGGCGCGTCAGGAGCTGTTGGAGCAGATGCAACTGATTGTGGTCACGGCATTGGGGATGAGGCAGGTACAGGACCGGATCGACGCGATCAGCAGGGGTATAGAGGTGTTACCCAAACCGATCCCGTTTGCACGCCTGCGCGAAAAGGTCGAACAGATTTTGCTGGGAATGTCGGATGAGGTTTGAAATTCAGTTCCTTTCGCTTTAGAATCGGAAAAAACGGAAGTCGGAATCGGCTTTCATGTTATGGCCTGAAAGGCTGTGCCGGTTAGGTGGGGGCCAATCCGATACAGCTGAATAGGGCCACCCTCCCTCATTTTTTACCCTCGATTCACGTTCTGTCCTGAACGTCATCTTCTGCGTTTCTGATCAGCTGACAATGCCTGTCGGCGAGTTTCAATCCCTGTGTATTGGCTTCTGCGATTGACTGGCGGTATTCACTGCCTTGCATGCTTTATGGCAGTTGGAACCTCTGCTTTTTGTTTTTAAAAAGATAATGTAGCTATAAATTAATACAAATACGGAAAATAAATACGTCGATTTTGATCCAGAATAGTGACTTCTGTTGCATAACGATGAACATGAAGGTGTTGCTATGCGTGTGATTATTCTTGGCAGTGGTGTTATCGGCGTGACCAGTGCCTGGTACCTGGCTCAGGCTGGCCATGAGGTAGTGGTTATTGATCGTCAGCCTGAACCGGCACTGGAAACCAGCCATGCCAATGCTGGCCAGATATCACCGGGATATTCGGCCCCCTGGGCGGCCCCTGGTGTGCCGTTGAAGGCGATCAAGTGGATGTTGCAGGATCTGGCGCCCTTGCGTGTGGCGCCGCGACTGGATCCAACCATGCTGCGCTGGCTGGTCAGTATGCTCTCCAACTGTACCCAAGCGGCCTATGCTCGCAACAAGGCGCGGATGCTGCGTATTGCCGAGTACAGCCGGGACTGTTTAATCGAGCTGCGCCAGGAAACCGGTATCGAGTATGACAACCGGGCTCAGGGGCTGATTCAGTTGTTTCGCAGCCAGAAGCAGCTTGAGGCCTCAGTGGAGGATATCCGCATCCTGGAATCCTGCGGCGTTGCCTATGAAGCGCTGGATCGGGATGGAGTACTGCAGTATGAACCGGCCCTGGCACATGTGCGTGACAAGCTGGTGGGAGGACTGCGTCTGCCCGGTGACGAAACCGGCGACTGCTTTCTGTTTACTCAGGCATTGGCAAAACGCTGTGCAGCGCTGGGGGTCGAGTTCAGATTTGATACAACCATCGAGTCGATTGAGTCCGAGCAGGGGAGAATCAGTGGCATCAAGACCTCAAACGGTGATGTGCGTGGTGATCGCTATCTGGTGGCGCTTGGCAGCTACAGTGCGCCGCTTTTAAAGCCATTGGGGATTCGTTTGCCGATCTATCCGGTAAAAGGGTTCTCCCTGACCATTCCGATCAGTGATGCTTCACGGGCACCGGAGTCTACTGTGATGGATGAAACCTACAAGGTCGCGGTCAGTCGGCTGGGTGATCGAATTCGTGTAGGCGGTACGGCTGAGCTGACCGGTTATGATCTGTCCACACCGCAGAGCCGCCGTGCCAATGTGGAATTTGTGGTCAATGACCTTTTCGGTGGCAGTGGTGACCCGTCGCAGGCCGAACTGTGGACCGGACTGCGGCCGATGACGCCGGACGGCACCCCCATTCTGGGCCCAACGGGTTATCCAGAGCTGTTTTTGAACACCGGGCACGGTACGCTGGGCTGGACCATGTCACTTGGCTCTGCCCGCTATATCACCGATATAATCTGTGGTCAGACGCCGGCAATTGAAACGGAAGGGCTTGGCCTTGATCGTTACGCTGGCTGAAACACAGCATTCTCTGGCAGTAGAGGCAATTTGCGCTATAGTCTGCCGATTCCATTTATCATCAAGTACAGGAAAATAACATGTCCAATCGCAGCATCATCAGCACTGAAAACGCTCCGGCCGCCATCGGCACCTACTCTCAGGCAGTTCGTGTCGGCAACACCGTGTATCTCTCGGGTCAGATTCCACTCGATCCGGCGACCATGGAGATGGTGACCGACTCGTTCGAGGCCCAGGCGGTGCGTGTATTTGAAAACCTGAAAGCCGTGGCGGAAGCGGCCGGTGGTTCACTGGGTGATTTCGCCAAGGTGACGATCCTGTTGTCTGATCTTGAGTACTTTGCGCAGGTGAACGAAGTGATGGCGCGCTACTTCAGTGAGCCATATCCGGCCCGTGCGGCCTATGCTGTCAAGGCGCTGCCCAAGGATGCGGATATCGAAGTGGAAGCGATCATGGTGTTGAAGGACTGACAGCCAGCCGGTGGAGGGCAGGGCATGAGCCGTAAAGTGCGCGCGGATATCCATCTGGATGCGATCGTTCACAACTACCGTCTGGCCAAGGCGCAGGCGCCAACGGCGATGGCGGCCGCCATTGTCAAGGCGAACGCCTATGGCCACGGTGCGGTGCCGGTGGCGCGTGCACTGGCAGCAGTTGCCGATGCCTTTGGTGTCGCCTGTGTTGAAGAGGCAATGGAACTGCGTGAGGTCGGGCTGCGCCAGCCGATCATTCTGCTGGAAGGTTTCTTTGATGCGGACGAGTTGCCATTGATTGCCGAGCACGGTTTCTGGCCTGCGCTGCACAGCGAGCATCAGGTGCGCTGGCTGGAGCAGTTCAGAAGCCCGGCGCGCTTTCCCGTTTGGCTCAAGCTGGATACCGGCATGCACCGTCTGGGTGTGGCACCTGAACAGGTTGAGTCGCTTGTGGCGCGTCTGCACCAGTGTGAAGTGGTGAGTGAGGTGTTGCTGATGACCCACTTTGCCCGTTCCGATGAGCCTGCATTGCCGATGACCCGCGACCAGCTGGGCTGTTTTGATCGAGTTGCGGCGCGGCTTGGTCTGGGAGCAAGCCTGTCGAATTCCGCTGCCGTGATGGCCTGGCCCGAGGCGCATCGGCAGTGGCTGCGCCCCGGTATCATGCTTTACGGGGCAACGCCTTTCGGTGAGCCGCACCCGGTGGCTGACCAGCTGATGGCGGGTATGACGCTCAGCTCAGAGATCATCGCGGTACGCGAGGTGCCGGTGGGTGAGACGGTGGGCTATGGTGCCACGTTCAGTTGTGATCGTGCGCGCCGTATCGGTACCGTGGCCATGGGGTATGGCGATGGTTATCCGCGTCATGCCCGCAACGGTACACCGGTGCTGGTCGAGGGCGTCAGAACCTCACTGGCAGGCAGGGTGTCCATGGACATGCTGACGGTTGATCTGACCGATATCCCACAGGCGGATATCGGCAGTCGGGTCGAGCTTTGGGGGCAGAGGTTGCCGGTGGCTGAGGTGGCGCAATGGTGCGATACCATCCCCTACACGTTGCTGACCTGCCTGACCCCACGCGTACCGCGTTTTTACTCTGACTGATCCAGCAGGCGCACCAGCAGCCGTTTGACCGTTTCCGGTTCAAACGGCTTGTCAGTGAGCGCGTTTACCCCGGCATGCTCGACATGGCTGAGGTGGGTTTCGTTGGCCTCGGATGTCACCATCAGAATCGGCAGGTGTGAGTGAAGCTCAGAGCTGCGAATGAACTCAGCCAGCTCCAACCCGTTTACTTCAGGCATGTTGTAATCGGTGACAACCAGATCCACGGTTTCGCGCTGCAAAAGCTCAATCGCTTCACGCCCATCAGCGGCTTCGAGCAGGTGTACAATGCCCAGATTATGCAGCACGCGGTGGATCATCGTGCGCGCCATGCGGCTGTCATCCACGATCAAAACCCGCAGGCTCTCAACGTCGTAGAATTCCAGTTCCAGCTCATCCTTGCCCAGCAGGTCGAGGGTGGCGTTCAGTGCGGAACCCAGATGCTGGCGGGTAAAGGGCTTGGGCAGTATGGCGACCACACCGGACTGCTTGAATACTTCCAGCTGTGGCTTGCGGGTCTCGCTGGAGACCAGCATGAAGGGCAGCTCTGCCAGCTCCGGCAGGCGACGAATGGCGCCGAGCAGCTCGACGGCGCTGCCATCGTCATAGTGCAAAGCGCTGATCACCAGATCAGGCCGTACTTTCATGATCTTGTCCAGCGCCTCATGCAGGTTGGCGGCGGTATCGATCGCCATCACCTGCTCGTCCTGCAGTTGCTGAATCATGATTTTGCGCTGTACGGCCGAGGGCTCGACCAACAGTATGTTCAGTTCACTGACACCCAGGGTGCTCATCCGTATTGTCCTGCCATTGGTGGGGATTTTTGGACTGAGCGTATCAGCTGTTGCGGGATGATGACAGAGGCAGGGCCTGATCAGCGTCAGGCCCGCAGTGATTACCACATCAGATCGTCAGGAATCTGGTAGTCCGCATAGGGGTCATCCGGCTCAGGGGTGTCGTCCACCGGGCGTGGCAGCACAACATCCTGCAGGCGTGTTTCGATGCGTTCAACGATCTCGGCCGGGATCAGGTGGTAGCCATTATCGAGTACGGCGATACGCAGTTGGCCGCGGGCAAGCTGGTCGATCTGCTTCTGCTCAAGGTAGAGGTGGCGAATGGTGGTGCCATGGACAAAGTTGTAGCGCAACTCGGCCTTGGGTGACAAAGGCAGCCGATGAGTCTCAATCAACTGGCGAACTTCGGCCTGTGCCGCTTTCTGTGCCTGCTCTTGTTGACGTTGACGGTTCAGTTCACGGTCGCGCTCAACCTTTTCCAACCGTGCCGCCTCAACGGCCTCGCGCCGCTGACGCTCTTCATCGGCGCTGGCCTGTCCGCCCCGTTTCTGTTTCGACTGTTTGCGTTTAAGATCCTTGGCTTGCTTGGCCTGTTTTTTGTTTGCCAGGCCTGCGTTGAGTAACTGGTCCTGAAGTGAGCCTGCCATAGTGAACCCTCGGATACCTGATTCATGGTGATAACGGCGCAGGACTATAGCATAGTCTGCCCTGGCGGGCATGAGGGGCGGTGGTCTGAACGGGTCATCAGGGAGTTTTTAAGGAGAGAGTCATGTCGTTGATGTTGTGGTTTTCGTTGCTGCTGATCTGTGTGCTGGGGGCCATGTCGCCCGGTCCCAGCCTGGCGGTGGTGTTGCGTCAGACCGTCAGTAACGGTCGGGGGCATGGCATTGCTGCTGGCTGTGCCCATGCGCTGGGGGTTGGGCTGTGGGCGATGGCAACAGTATGGGGGCTTGGCCTGCTGGTGAGCCGTCATGAAACTCTGTATCAGGTTTTGACCTGGCTGGGGGCTGCCTATCTGATCTGGCTCGGATTCAACGCTCTGCGTCACGCGGCTACGCCAGACCTGCAGGCACAGCGGGGAGGGCAGGACAGTTTTTGGCAGGCAGCCCGGTCGGGTGCGCTGATTTCGTTGCTCAACCCCAAGTTGGCCGTGTTTTTTACCGCGCTGTTCTCTCAGTTTGTGACGGTGAATCAAACATTGGCTGACCAGTGGCTGATGGTTGCGACTGCCACGCTGGTGGACGGTCTCTGGTATACGCTGGTGGCACTGCTGTTTTCTCAAGCCCATCTGTTGGCCTGGCTAAGGCGTCATCTCAAGCGAGTGGAGCAACTGACCGGCGTGGTGCTCATCGGCCTGGCGGTGCGTGTTGTGGTGCCCTGATCCGTTTGCAATCCCCTGCGCGGATGCTTATACTGCGCGCCTGTCTGTTGAGACAGGGCGCAATGCCGCGTTATGGCGGTTCTGCCGGTCCTCTCGCAACGATACACCGTGAACCTGGTCAGGCCCGGAAGGGAGCAGCCACAGCGGTCGACTCGTGTGCCGGGATGTGGCTGGTGGAGCCGCCTCCAATATCTGCTTTCCCTCTCTGTATTTTCACTGTTCCCGGTCCGTAAGCTTACGCCTTTCGGCTTGTCAGTCGGTGCACAATGCCTTTGACTATCTGCTGCAGCATGCTTTTTGGCTGGCCCTGTTCGGGCAGCGGGCGGCAAAGCTTGATCGCTGTCAGTCCGGTGCGTGCGGTGAAGAGTCCGGCACCTATTCCTTGACCGGCGCGTGCAGAAAGGCCTGCGGTCAGTGAGCTGCCCAGCAGGGCTGAACCGGCATCCATTGCCACTTCACTGGCTCCGGCGAATGCCAGATTCTGCAGGATCTGCTTTAACAGCTTGCCTTGAGTCAACAGCCCCGGTGCGACGCCATATACTGCAGCGATTTCGCGGATCATGCGCAGATTTCGCCAGGCGACCAGCAGCATGTCAAAGCTGGCCCAGGGGCTCAGCGCCACCAGCACGCCTGACTCAACACTGTAGCGCTGAACGCAGCGCCGGGCGGTTTGGTCGGCCTGGTTCAGGGCATGTCGGTTCAGATACTGAATGATCTCCCGGTCGTTGTAGCTGCTGTCAAGCTGGGCGATGGCGCCTTGCAGCTCATGCTCCAGTGCGGTGCTGCGGTAGCGCTGCTCCAGCTGATGCAGCAGTGCGGCGCTGTCACCGTGGCTGGCCTGTTGCAGCAAAGAGTTGGCCTGTTGCTGCAGTTTTTGTACCTGCCGCAGCTGTCGGCTGCCTTTGAATCCCCGTCTTATCTCG
Source organism: Marinobacterium sp. MBR-109 (assembly GCF_040547565.1). Classification (NCBI taxonomy): domain Bacteria; kingdom Pseudomonadati; phylum Pseudomonadota; class Gammaproteobacteria; order Oceanospirillales; family Oceanospirillaceae; genus Marinobacterium; species Marinobacterium sp. MBR-109. The sequence continues at coordinate 28,993 of NZ_JBEPPZ010000011.1, read as the reverse complement.
ACACCTATCGCAAGCAGCAGTAGCAGCGTCAACAGGCTGAAAGCGCCTCCCAGCAGGGGATGAATGGATGTACTCCAGCTGATCAGTCGGTACAACTCGGCACCGAAGGCCAAGCTGAGCAGTGTGCCCAGCAAGGGCATTAGCCAACGTCTACCGTGTTTATTGCGCTGCGGTGGCGATGGAGGTGGCTCCAGAAAGGTGTCATCTTCAACAGCCTGGGTCTTGTCCAGCGGGATCTCTCGGGCTGGCTGGTGCGGGGGCTGTTCGGCTGGATCGGCCGCCATCGTCTCGGGTGGCAGCTCGATTGGGCGCTGCCATTTGGGTGTGTCATGCATCAGAACAGATCTCCCAGCAGGTATTCGATCGCCTGATCCAGGCGGATATGGTGCTCGGGCTTCAGTGGGCCTACAGGCAGTGGCCGCGGGGCAAAGTCGACAAAGCGGAAACGGTCACTGTTCCAGTCCTCGGCACGGGGCAGTTCAATGGGCACCTCGCCGGGAAAGAGGGCAATCTCTTCGCCTGTATCCTTGCGATGGCCACGCAGGCAGGAGAGGTGTTGGCCATCAAGTCGAGCCTGCGCGGCTTCAGTGGCACGCAGGGATGACAGCGCAAGACAGCGGGTGTCGACCTGTTCGAAACGCATCTCTCGCTGTGCGGTTTCAATCATCAGGCGCAGGAACTGGTCCAGATTGTGGTGCTGGTTGGCGGTTACATGATCTGCCTTGGTGGCGGCAAACAGTACGCGGTTGATGCGAGGCCTGAACAGTCGTCGCAACAGGCTGTTGTGGCCATACTGGAAGCTGTGCAGCAGGGTTGTCAGCGCCAGCTGCATGTCATTGAAACAGGCTTCGCCGCTGTTGAGTGTTTTCAGGCAGTCAACCAGCACGATCTGGCGGTCAAAGTGGCGGAAGTGGTTTTGGTAGAAAGGACGGACGACCTGTTCACAGTACTCGTTGTAGGCCTGTTGCAGTTGTGTAAACAGGCTGCTTGGGTCCGCGTTCTCGGGCTCTTCGGGCCAGTTCCGGATAATCGGAAACAGGTCAAGCAATGAACTGCCCGCCAGCTCTGCCGGCATGAGCAGGCGGCCAGGCTGCAGCAGACTCAGGTTATGTGGCGGCTCGCGCAGTTGCTGCAACAGTGAGCGGTAGTGCTCAGCCAGTCGTTGTCGTTGACTCTCTGAGGCCGGGGCGAGCCAATCGACCTCGTGTTGGCACGATATCCAGTCAGCGGCTGCCTCTGCGCGCGGGGCTGAAGCAAACAGGGCTTGCTGCTGTTTGCACCACTGCTCGAAACTGAGTGTCAGCATGGGCAGGTCCAGCAGCCATTCTCCAGGGTAATCGATCAGATCCAGATAGAGTGTGGAGTGTTCCCCCAGTGCGCGTCCCAGCCCCGGTTTGCGACGATAACGCAGTGCCAGCCGGATCTCCGACAGTGCTTCGGTTGAGTCAGGCCAGTGCGGTGGAGAGGTCTGAAGCCCCGTGAGGCTTTGTTGCAGCGGAAATGGGGTGGCGGATGCTGTGCTCAGGTCACGGGTGCCGATAATTCGGCCTTCGGAAGCCGCCACAAAAAACGGCAGCGAGCGGCCCTGATCACTCTGCAGCAGGTGGTGTGCCAGGCTGCTGATGAATACGGTCTTGCCGCTGCGGCTCAATCCTGTGACGGCCAGTCGGACACGCTGCTCAAGGCCTCGTTCCATGCTCATCCTGAACTGCTCGGGCCAGTCGGGCAGGCCGCTTTGTCGAATCAATCCACCCAGTTTTTTCGGTATGCTCATGTACGGCTCCGTTTGGGGTATCAGACTATTCTGTCATCCCTGAGCTGAAGTGTGGCTGAAAATCACCGTTTTGGTGGCTTGATTAAGCGCAGGTAAAGCTCCCAAAGGGGATTCCAGTTGTCATAAAAGAAGTCTATAGTCGTCGTCCAGCTACGGAAAAGGACGTCCGTGTAAAGCAGGCTGGAGGTTTCTCACCTCGTTCCTGTCTGTTCTGCCTCTCCTTCTCTGTGTGCTTGTTTCGTTTACCCATCTTGAAAAAGGAATGATGATGATCTCTGTAAATGAACTGCGCCATCCCAAGGAAAAACTCTATCGACTGATCTGCATGGTTGTGGGCGGTCTGATCTGGGTCGGTTTGCTGTTGGGCACCGTTTTTTCGATTCTGTTCATGTTGCTGCCGTTGGCATTGATACTCTGGATCGCGGGTCGCTTCTTTCGCGCAACGCTGTTCGGTAACAGTGTAATGGTCAATGAGCAGCAATATGCCGAGCTGAATGCCATTGTTCAGGATGTAGGCCAGAAGCTTGGCCTGAGTCGAGTGCCGGATACGTTTGTGGTGAATGCGGGCGGCTTGACCAATGCGCTGGCCGTGAAGTTTCTGTCGACACAGTACGTCCTGCTGTTCTCCAGTTTGGTAGACCTGCTTTGGGAGGACAAGAACACGGACCGCGTCCGGATGATTGTTGCACATGAGTTGGCGCACCATGCGGCGGGGCATGTCAATTTCTGGGTTGGTCTGTTGATGAAGCCGGCGATGTTCATTCCGTTCCTGGGCGCGGCCTACAATCGTTCCTGCGAGCTGACCGCAGATCGTATTGCTGCAGCTTGTGTTCCGGTGAATCGTGATGCGGCCGTTACTGCCATGATTACATTGGCTTCCGGCAGTCAGGTTTTGACACCGCACACCAGTGTTGAAGCGTTCAAGCGACAGGAGCAGCAGATTCCGATGGTATTCGGCTTTCTGCAGGAAATTCTCTCTTCCCATCCGCGTATGACCAAGCGAATTCTGGCCATTGAGAAGTTTTACGATACGCGCTCGGTACAGCCTGTAGCTGCCCAGGCAGCCTGAACAAAAAACGGGAGCCGCAATGGCTCCCGTTTTCGTTCATGGCTGGATCAGTTGCGGTTGAAGTACTCGCGCGTCAACTTGAACACCACCGGGCTCAGAAGGGCCAGTGCGACCAGGTTGGGGATCGCCATCATGGCGTTGAGGGTATCGGCAACCAGCCAGACAAAGTCCAGGCTCAGCGTTGCGCCCAGCGGAATGGCCAGAATCCAGAGGATGCGGTAGGGGGTGATCGCCTTGATGCCGAACAGAAACTCTACGCAGCGCTCGCCATAGAACGACCAGCCGATAATGGTGGTAAAGGCGAAGATGGCCAACGCAATGGCGACCAGATAGTTACCCAGGCCGGGCAGGGCTGTTGCAAAGGCCTGGCTGGTCAATGCTGCACCGGATTCGCCGCCGGTCCAGGCGCCGGAGCTGACGATAACCAGACCGGTGATGCTGCAGATCACCAGTGTGTCGAGGAAGGTTCCCAGCATGGCGATCAGGCCCTGGCGTACCGGGTCATGGGTCTGAGCGGCAGCGTGTGCGATGGGAGCCGAGCCGAGGCCTGCCTCGTTGGAGAAGACACCACGAGCAACACCAAAGCGGATGGCCGCCCATACGGCTGCGCCGGCAAAACCACCCTGCGCGGCAATCGGTGAGAAGGCGTGGGTGAAGATCAGATCCAGTGCCTGCGGCAGCAGATGCGCATTGATCGCCAGTACAACCAGTCCAGCGATCAGATAGGAAAGTGCCATGAAAGGCACCAGTGCCCCGGCTACATGACCGATGCGCTTGATGCCGCCCAGAATGACCGCGCCCACCAGTGTCATCATCACCAGCCCGCTGATCCAGGTGGGAATGCTGAAGTTGGCATGCAGTACATCGGCGACCGAGTTGGACTGTACGGTATTACCGATACCAAAACCCGCAGCAGCGCCGAAAATGGCAAAGGCTACACCCATCCACGCCCAGTTCTTGCCCAGGCCGTTCTTGATGTAATACATGGGACCGCCGACATGCTGCCCCTTTTCATCGGTTTCACGGTATTTCACCGCCAGAACGGCCTCGGAATATTTGGTTGCCATACCGATCAGGGCCGTTATCCACATCCAGAACAGTGCACCCGGCCCGCCCAGAAAGATTGCCGTGGCAACCCCGGCGATGTTGCCGGTGCCTACCGTAGCGGACATGGCGGTCATCAGTGCCTGAAAGGGCGGGATTTCACCCTCTTTTTCGTCACCGGCGCTGGCGGTACGCCCGCCCCAGAGCAGCCGGAAACCGGTACCGATCCTGAGGATAGGCACCAGTTTCAGGCCGATGGAGAGGAACAGGCCTACCCCAAGAATGAGTACAAGCATCATGGGGCCCCAGACGACCCCGTTAATTGCCGAGATAAATGATTCGATTGCAGCCATCGTATGATGTCTCCGTATTATAAGCCTGAAGGGGCCTGCGCCTGCTTCAGGTGTGAGTCCTGAATTCTCTGCCGAGCCATATTGCATCGTCTCGTGCAGTGAAAGTACCCAAGGCTGTAGCAGATCTCATGCCACTTAACGTGATAGATGGGTCAAGCCTGGGTCTTTATGTATTATTTTGCGAAAAAATCCCGTTTAAGATTATATAAACAGGAATAATTTCTGATTCAAAAGGTTGCTGTCTGTTCATATGTGAGGCGAAGCGTCAGTCTGTGCGCTACGGCTGTGCTCGGTGCACCGAAAATGCTCAGGATGGTGACCGTATGAACGGCAGTCCAGATGTGGAGGGTGGGGGCCGGCATCAAGCCGATAGGGTCGGGTCATGTTGCGCTCCGATGGTATTGTTATTGTTGGATGCGTTTCATGGAATATATTAGAGGCTTTCTGACGCTCAACAAGGTTTTTTATTCTGTATTACCGTTTTATGTCAGAGTAATTAACTACTGACATCGACCGGCAGTTGAGTCTGTTCTTTCACTTCTTCCATCACGATATAGGATTTGGAATTTTTCACGCCGGGCAGCGTCAGCAGCATGTCACCCAGCAGTTCGCGGTACTGTGACATGTCATGCAGGCGTGCCTTGAGCAGGTAGTCGGCATCACCGGATACCAGGTGGCACTCCAGAATGTAGGGTAGTGTACTGACCGCCCGGTTGAAGCGCTCGAATGCATCGGGTGACTGGTAGGAAAGGGCAATTTCGACAAATACCAGCAGGTTGTAGTTCAGCATTTGAGGATTGACGTTGGCGTGGTAACCCGTGATGAATCCGTCCCGCTCCAGTCGCTTGACGCGCTCCATGCAGGGTGTTGTAGACAGTCCAACTCGATCCGCCAGCTCGGTGTAGGAGATGCGCCCTTCCTGCTGCAATATCGTCAGGATGTTGCGGTCGATACGGTCGATCTTCTTGACCTTCTGCTGTAGTGCCATTGTCTGGTGATTCCATCTATGGATTGACGTATAGGTATAGTTTTAACCTGATTCAGGCATGATGCAACGTATAAATGGCTGTCAGCTGTGTCTGTTCAGCCGTATTGGCAGAGGGGCGTTGAGCATTAAAGCGTGGTAATATCGGCACCCATAAATGAATGAACCGACCGGATGAATGAGGCAGCATGAGCTATCAGGTTCTGGCACGAAAATGGCGCCCTAGACGTTTCAAGGAAATGGTTGGCCAGGAACATGTTCTGAAGGCGCTGGTCAATGCGCTGGATGATGACAGGCTGCATCATGCCTACCTGTTTACCGGTACTCGTGGGGTGGGCAAAACCTCCATCGCGCGCCTTTTTGCCAAGTCGCTCAACTGCGAACAGGGGATCTCCTCCGAGCCCTGTGGCCAATGCAGTGCCTGTGTTGAAATTGCCGAAGGCCGGTTCGTTGATCTGATAGAAGTGGATGCGGCCTCGCGTACCAAGGTGGAGGATACGCGGGAACTGCTTGAAAACGTGCAGTATTCACCAACGCATGGGCGGTTCAAAGTGTACCTGATCGACGAGGTGCACATGCTGTCCAACAGCTCGTTCAATGCGCTGTTGAAAACACTGGAAGAGCCGCCGCCGCATGTGAAGTTCCTGCTGGCAACCACTGATCCGCAAAAACTGCCGATGACGGTGCTGTCCCGTTGCCTCCAGTTCAATCTTAAAAACCTCACCGCCGAGCGTATTCAAAACCATCTTGGTTTTGTGCTTGGGGAAGAGGGTATTGAGTCTGAAAGTGCAGCGCTCTGGCTGCTGGCGCGTTCAGCTGATGGCTCCATGCGTGATGCGCTCAGCCTGACCGATCAGGCGATTGCCTTTGGTGCGGGCACGGTGCGCGAAGCTGATGTGCGCACCATGTTGGGCACCATTGACCAGCGTCTGGTGTACCGGATGCTGGAACAGATCGCCCGTCAGCAGCCGGCACAGGTGCTGGAGGCGGTGCGTGAACTGTCGGAGTTTTCACCCGATTACCTGACTGTGCTGGGTGATATGGTCAGTCTGCTGCATCGTATTGCGCTGGCGCAGGTAATGCCGGCTGCCGTGGACAACAGTCTGGGGGATCGCGAGCAGGTGCTGGAGCTGGCAAGACTGCTGCGTCCGGAAGAGGTTCAGCTGTATTATCAGGTCGCCCTGATGGGGCGCAAGGATCTGCCTCTGGTGCCGGAGCCGCGCGAAGGGCTTGAGATGACGTTGCTGCGCATGCTGGCGTTCCGCCCGGCAGGCAGCGAGCCGCTTTCAGGGCTGAGCCCGGCAGCAGCGACGGGTACTCAAACTGTACCAGAGTCTGTCGTTGTTGCCGCTTCCGAAGCAGTCGAGCCTGTTGCACCGCGGACATCGCCTGCGCCTGCTGTCACAGTGGCCGATCCACAGCCGAGCGCGGAAGCGCCTGCCGAGAGGCAGTCGATGCCTTCCGCACCGATGCCGGAGGACATACCCCCGTGGGATGACTTGCCACCGGACCTGGCTGAGGACTCGCCAAAAAAGCCTGATCCGGCTGCGGTGTCCGATACCCGGCCGGAGCCCGCTTCGATAAGTGCCGCGCAAGCGGAACCGATGGCCCCGGTGCGGACTCCAACTTCACAGTCATCGACTCCGCAGGAGGAGGTCAGGACGCCGGTTGCAGGCCCGGTTGCAGACAATGGCGACTGGTGTGACCTGCTGCCGCAACTGGGGCTCAGTGGCATGGTGGAAAGCCTGGCGCGTAATCTGTCGCTGGAAGTGGGTGATGCCAACCGCATGTTGTTCCACTATACCCCTGAGCAGGATGCACTGCTGAACGAGGATCGCCGCGAGCGCATTCGTGCCGCGGTGCGTGGCGCTCGTGGTGAGCAGGTTCAGGTTGAGTTTGCGCAGGCGCTGCAGACAGTCGAAACCCCCGCTCAGCGTATTGAACGACTGCGTGCCGAGCGTCAGGCTGAAGCGGTTCAGGCAATTGAAACAGACCCGTTGGTACAGACGTTGATCGAACAATTTGGCGCGCGGATCGAGACCGAATCGGTCCGCCCGCTGGACCCGGAACACTGATATTAAAAGAGGAATCCGAACATGATGAAAGGTGGCATGGGGAACCTGATGAAGCAGGCCCAGAAAATGCAGGAAGACATGCAGAAGGCGCAGGAAGAGATTGCGCGTGCTGAAGTTACGGGTGAATCCGGTGCCGGTCTGGTCCGCATCACCATGAACGGACGCCATGATGTGAAAGCGGTTCAGATTGATGAGAGTCTCATGGAAGAAGAGAAAGAGATTCTTGAAGATCTGATCGCCGCAGCCGTTAATGACGCCGTACGCAAGGTTGAACAGAATACTCAGGACAAGATGTCTAAAATCACCAGTGGCATGGGCATGCCACCGGGCTTCAAAATGCCGTTCTGATCATGAGCTTCAGTCCCTTATTGCAAAATCTGATAACGTCGCTGCGCGCTCTGCCCGGTGTTGGGCCCAAGTCGGCACAACGCATGGCACTGCATCTGCTGGAACGTGACCGAGAGGGCGCACGCACCTTGTCCGAGTCTCTGCTGCAGGCGGCTGAAAAGGTTGGTGAGTGTCAACGCTGTCGTAACCTGTCCGAAGAAACATTATGCCCTGTCTGCGAGGATGACAGCCGAGACCATCAGCTGATTTGCGTACTCGAATCGCCGGTGGACCTGATCGCTGTAGAGCAGACGGGAGGGTTCAATGGTGTGTATTTTGTCCTTAAGGGGCACCTGTCCCCCATTGATGGGGTCGGCCCGGAAGATCTGGGGCTTGAGCAGCTGTTTGAGCGAGTGGACAGTGGAGAGGTGCGTGAGCTGATACTGGCGACCAATCCCACGGTAGAGGGCGAGGCCACGGCCCACTTCATCGCCGAACAGCTGCATGACTCGAATGTAAATATCACCCGCATCGCCCATGGCGTCCCGGTCGGGGGCGAGCTTGAGTTCGTCGACGGCGGTACGCTGGCACATGCCTTTGCAGGGCGGCGCTCCCTTAAACGGAGTCAGGATGACTGAATTGATACAGCGTTATGACTGGCGCCGTCTGGAGCAGGCTGCGGCCAATCCGGTCTGGATCAACGATACGGCTACGCTGGCCCGCTACTGTCAGCAGTGGCTGCAGTTGCCGTTGATCGCGCTCGATACTGAATTCATGCGCACCGAGACCTTCTACCCGATACCTGGTCTGATTCAGGTGGCGGATGAGCAGTGCTGTTATCTGATCGACCCGCTGCAGGTTGAGGATATGTCGCCGTTGACAGAAGTGCTGCGCGCACCCAGTGTGCTCAAGGTTCTGCATGCAGGCAATGAAGATATGGAGCTGTTCCGTCACAGTTACGGCGTACTGCCGCAACCGCTCTATGATACGCAGGTGGGGGCCGCCTTTGTGGGCTGGGGGTTCAGTATGGGCCTGCAGCGGATGGTGGCGTATGCGCTGGATATTGAGTTGGGCAAGGGTGAGACCACCTCTGACTGGCTGCAGCGCCCACTGACGGCTGAGCAGGAACACTATGCGGCGCTGGATGTGGCCTATCTGCCGGTTTTGGCCCTGATGCAGCGAGAGCGGCTTGAGGCGCGCGGGCGCCTGGCCTGGGTCATGGAAGAGTGCGAAGGTATTGGTGCCAGCGTGATGGTGGCTGATGAGGCAGACCCGCAGGCCTACTTTCAGCGTTTCAGTCAGGTGTGGCATCTGGATGACGTGCGACGTGCCTTGCTGCGTGACCTGAGTGCCTGGCGGGAGCAGACCTGCCGTGAACGTGACGTTTCCCGTAACCGCTTGCTGCGTAACGAAATGCTGCTGGAGATTGCGGAGCGCATGCCGCAAAACGAGCAGCATCTGGACGCCATTATCAAGCGTGGTCGGATCATGCGTGAGTATGGGCAGGCGATCATGGCGCTGATCGCAGCAGCTCCTGAGTCGGCCCGGAGCAATCCGCCGGCCGAGATCGATCGGCCGTTGCACTATGTCTGGAACAAGCGGCTCAAGCAATTGCGGGCAATCGGCCGCCAGGCGGCTGATGCGCATGATCTGCTGCCTGAAATACTGCTGCGCAAGCGAGATCTGGACGCGCTCATACGCTCGCGTGATGCCGAGGGGCATTACCATCTGCCGCCTTCTCTATCCGGTTGGCGTAAGCCGCTGGTGGGAGATGCCCTGTTGAACCGAATCGAACAGTTTGAAACGAGTTGATGATGATAATTTTGAGTATCTTCAAGAGTCCGCGCAAGGATGAGATGTATCTCTACGTGGACAAGCGCGATCAGCTTGCGCGGGTGCCTGAGCCCCTGCTGGAGATGTTCGGTAAACCGGTTCATGTAATGGATATGCCGATGCTGCCGGGCCGAAAACTGGCGCGTGTCGAGAATACGGAAAAGCTGCTTGATGAGGTCAACGGGAAGGGCTATTTCCTGCAAATGCCGCCTCCGAAGGAAGACTACCTGCTGGATCTGTTCAAGGACTGGCCTCAAACCGGGGTGCGCTGAGCATGGCACAGGAAGTATTCTGGCGCCGCAAGGGCCTTAAAGAGATGACGCCGCATGAGTGGGAGTCGCTCTGTGACGGTTGTGCCCTGTGTTGTCTGCACAAGGTCGAGGATGAAGATACTCAGGAGGTGTTCTACACCACGGTGGTATGTCATCTGCTGGATCTGAATGACTGTCATTGCACCGAATATGAAAAGCGCTGCCAGCTTGTGCCCAGTTGCATCAAGCTCAAGCCCGAGGATGTGGAAAGCTTTGACTGGCTGCCGCCCAGTTGCAGTTATCGCCTGATTCACGAAGGTCAGGAGTTGCCGGACTGGCATCCACTGCTGACGGGTGAGCGCAAGTCAGTGATTCATGCCAATGCGTCGGTATTGAGCGTATATGAAGTGCGTGATAACGAGATCAGTGATGATCAGTTGATCGACTTTGTACTGGATGAGGATTACTGAACCGCGGCGCTTGTCGATAGGGTCGGTTATCCGTTCGGTTCTGCTCAGGCAGCTGGACAAAAAAAGGGGCGCCATCGGCGCCCCTTAGTGTTGCAACTGAAGAGGAAAATCAGTTGTTCTGGTTGGCCATCTGCTGCTTGATCAGATCGCCGATAGTGGTCGGACCCGGAACTTCAACTTCCTGGTTGCGAACTGCACTGATCGCTGCTTTCTCTTCAGCCTGATCTTTGGCGCGGATCGACAGGTTGATGACGCGGTTGCGACGGTCAACAGCTGTGATCTTGGCTTCAACAGTTTCGCCCACTTTCAGAGCGGTAGTGGCGTCGTCGATACGCTCGGCAGCGATCTCGGATACTTTCAGAGTACCTTCGATGCCTTCAGCCAGTTCGATAACAGCGGCTTTCGGCTCAACGCTCTTCACGGTACCGGTTACGATGGTGCCCTTGTCGTTAGCGGCCAGGTATTCAGCGAACGGATCGCTTTCCAGCTGCTTGATGCCCAGAGAGATGCGCTCTTTCTCGGCGTCGATGGACAGGATGACCGCTTCAACTTCGTCACCTTTCTTGAACTGACGCAGTGCAGTTTCAGGATCGGCTTCCCAGGAGATGTCGGACATGTGAACCAGACCGTCGAGATCGTTGTCCAGACCTACGAAGATACCGAAGTCAGTGATGGTCTTGATGGTGCCGCTGACCTTGTCGCCGGCAGCGTGCTGCTCGGAGAAGGAGATCCACGGGTTGATGGTGCACTGCTTGATACCCAAGGAGATACGACGACGCTCTTCGTCAACGTCCAGGATCATCACTTCCACTTCGTCGCCGATGTTAACGATCTTGGACGGGTGGATGTTCTTGTTGGTCCAGGACATTTCAGACACGTGTACCAGACCTTCAACACCATCTTCGATGGAGGCGAAGCAGCCGTAGTCGGTCAGGTTGGTGACGCGTGCAGCAACCTTGGTGCCGGCCGGGTAACGATCCTTGATGTCATCCCACGGATCTTCGCTCAGCTGTTTCAGGCCGAGGGAGATACGGTTGGTTTCCTTGTCAAACTTGATGATCTTGACAGAGATCTCATCGCCCGGGTTCAGCATTTCGCTCGGGTGAGAGATGCGCTTCCACGCCATGTCAGTGATGTGCAGCAGGCCGTCAACACCACCCAGATCGATGAACGCACCGTAGTTGGTGAGGTTCTTGACGTAACCCTTGGCGATCTGACCCTCTTCCAGGGTAGCCAGAAGCTCTTCGCGCTGAGCGCTGTTGGCTTCCTGCAGAACGGCACGACGAGAAACAACGATGTTGTTGCGCTTCGGATCCAGCTTGATCAGTTTGAAGTCAAGCTCTTTGCCTTCCAGGTGGTCAACATCACGCACCGGACGAACATCAACCAGGGAGCCCGGCAGGAAGCCCTGAATGTTGTTGATGCTGACAGTGAAGCCGCCCTTGACCTTGCCGGAGATGTAGCCTTTAACAGTCTCTTCTGCGTCGAATTTCTTCTGCAGAACTTCCCAGGCTTCAGCGCGCTTGGCTTTTTCACGGGACAGACGGGTTTCACCGAAGCCGTCTTCAACCGCTTCCAGTGCAACCTTAACGGAATCACCAACCTGAATTTCCAGCTCGTTGTTGTCGTTCAGGAACTGTGAACGGGGGATAACGGCTTCGGATTTCAGACCAGCGTTGACTGTAACCCAGTCGCTGTCGATGTCGACAACTTCACCCATAACGAGGGTGCCGGGGGTCATGGCAATGTCTTGCAGGGATTCTTCAAACAGATCAGCAAAGCTTTCGCTCATGAAAGTATCCTATATTGTCGCTGCCGGTTAGGTGTGTGGCAGCTTTCCAGCCTGTATGCCAGCTATACAGGGTCGGTTAGCGATAACCATCTCGGCGGACACTGGGCTGGCGATGTGTCCGCGAAATGGGAAAATATAAAGTTGCAAAATTATACAGAGGGTGGCTGACTTTTGCCAGTGGCTGCTCACTATTTATCCGGCAATGATCTCGGGAAGTGAGGCTTCAAGCTGTTCACGCAGGGGCTTTTGGCAGGCGGGAAGCAGTTTGGCCAGATCTTCGGCCAAGGCTGTTGGCAGGGCTGTGCTGTCGGGCTGGTTGAACCAGTCGATCAGCAGGCGCTCTTCAGCACGACTGTTGGCGGCAAGGTCTGTGGCGTTTCCAACGCAGAAGGCAAAGGCGGGCAGGTGGTCGCTGACAATCTTGCCGCGCTGAGGCTGTTCCAGCATCAGGCGGTTGGCGCTGACAAAACGCCGGTACTCCTGCATGCCGGCGGCAGCCATGATTTCAAGGCGGATGTTGCTGAACTGATCAGCCTCAGGCATTCGGGCAAGAATGGCCTTGAGCTGAGCCTTGGTGCGGATCAGTTCATCTTCGAAGGTTTCTGGAGCAAAGTGCTGGTTCAGGCGTTTGTATTCCTGCAACTCAGTAATCTGCTGTTTAAGTGCATCAATTTCGCTCTTTAGAGCATCCTGTTCAGCCAGCAGGTTCTCCTTGTCCTGCATAAGACCGCGGATTACGCGCTCTGTGGGTGTGAGTTTCTTTTCCGCAAAGGTGGCTGGCAGTTGCTGAGCGCCCAGGGTGCCTGTGCTTTCCGTGTATGTATTGCTGGGGACCATTTCGTAGCCGAACTTCTCCAGATCCGCCAGATTCACTTCATGCTGGGACTGCATTTTCTGGTAGGCGAAGTAGCTTGCGACCGCGGCGATTGCCAGCAGCATTGGCGCCAGCACCAACAGCAGAATACTCACCTTGCCCAGTTTCATGCGTTTACTCCACGGCCTTTCGATTCGATATATGGTCCGGCAGGGCGGCGGTGTGGCTCAGAGTCAGGTCGATCAAGTCAAGCAGTACCTCGCCGCTTTCGGCCAGAATCGCTTCTGACTCGGGATTGATCGGGCGGCCCTGTTCATCCTTGGGCAGCGTGTCATCTACCTCGGCAAGTGTCTTCACCGGCGGCAGACCAAGGCTTGCTCGGCGCTCGTTCTCGACGCTGAGCAACCAGTTTTCATTGCTCTCGCGCTCCTGCTGCAACTTGTCCTTGTTGAGTGAGATGTGCGTGACTTTCTTCTGTTTCTCCAGGTGCTCTACCTGCTTGCGCATGAAGATGAAGTCCGGGTCAGTTTCGGTGCGAGCCTGATGTCTTTCAAGCAGCTGCTGCATGAAGGGCGTCAGGCTGGGGAAGCGGCCATGTCGGACCGGGCGTACCTGATCCCAGGGCAGAGCCTTGTCCAGTGCGCTTTCACCAATATCTTCAACCGTATACAGGGAAGGCAGGCGAATATCCGGCTCTACACCTCGGTGCTGAGTACTGTCGCCGGAGATGCGGTAAAACTTGGCATGGGTCAACTTGACTTGACCGTGTTCGATCGGCTGCAGGGTCTGGACGGTACCCTTGCCAAAGGTGCGATTTCCGATAAGAATGCCGCGATTGTAATCCTGTATGGCACCGGCAAAGATTTCGGAGGCTGAAGCGCTCAGGCGGTTGACGATAACCGCCATGGGGCCGTCCCAGGCTACCTTCGGGTCGAAGTCGCCAAGGATATCAACGCGGCCGGAGGCATCTCGGATTTGCACGGTGGGGCCGCGCTGGATGAAAAGGCCTACCAGCTCGTTGGCTTCACGCAGCGAGCCACCGCCGTTGTTGCGAAGATCGACAATCAGCCCGTCGACCTTTTCTTCACGCAACTCCTTGATCAGTTTCTCCACGTCGCGGGTAGTACTTTTATAGTCGGGGTCGCCGCTCTGAAGGGCTTCAAAGTCGATGTAGAAGGTCGGAATTTCGATGACGCCCAGTTTGAACTCTCTGCCGTCACGGTTCAGCTCCAGAACTCGTTTGCGGGCGGCCTGTTCTTCAAGTTTCACCTTGTTGCGCTCGATCTTGACGATCTTGCGTGCCTGACGGTCGACTGCATCGGCGGGGATTACCTCCAGCCGCACCAGGGTACCCTTGGGGCCGCGAATCTTGCTGACGACATCATCCAGACGCATACCCACCACATCTTCAATGGCACCGTCTTCACCCTGTCCGACCCCTACGATGACATCAGCGGGCTTCAGCTGACCGGTCTTGTCAGCGGGGCCGGCAGGCACCAGCCGGACAACCTTGGTCTGGTCATTTTCCGACTGCAGCACCGCTCCGATGCCCTCCAGTGACAGGCTCATGTTGATCTGGAAATTCTCGGACCCCTGTGGTGAAAAATACTGGGTATGGGGGTCGAACTCATGCGTCAGGGCATTGACGAAGCTTTCAAAAACATCATCACTTTTGGCCTGATCGGTGCGCTGTTTCTGGTTCTGGTAACGTCGTAGCAGAACATCCTGTGCCTCTTCGGTGGTCTTGTCGGCCAGTTTCAGGCTCAGCAGTGAGCTTTTCAGCTGCTTGCGCCAGAGCTGCTGCAGTTCTGCTTCGGTTTTGATCCATTCTGCTTTTGAGCGATCACCTTCCAGCACGTCGTCCCGGTTGAAATCCCAGCTGTTACTCTTGTTCTCAAGGGTGGTGATGATGTAGTCCAGCCGCTGCAGGCGCCGTTCTTGATAAAGATTGAATATCTCGAATGCGGCTTGAGTTTCACCCTGCAGAATCTGGTCGTCGAGCTGATGGCGCCATTGCTCAAACTGTTGAATGTCACTGGCCAGGAAGTGGCTGCGCTCAGGGTCAAGAGTTGCCAAGTACTGTTCCAGTACGGCCTCAGACAGCTGGTTGTCGATCTCGACCCGGTTGTAATGCCCCTGCTGCAGCGATGTCACGACATCCAGCATCGTCTGGGTATGGATCGGCTCGGGAGCAAGGTTGGCCTGCGCAGGGGCGATGCCCAGCGAGAGTGTCAGTGCCGTGACGAGTGTCAGAGAATGAAGCTTGAGCATGAGGGGCGGATCTCCGGATCATGTGGCTGGAGCTGAACTCCACCGCTGGAAAACATCCTGGATCAGGCGGTGGCTCCTTCTGTGACAGGCACTCTGGGCTCCGAGTTCCGTCAGCTACAGCTTTGTGAGTGTAGTCATGGTGCTGGGTAATGTAAAATCATTGCTTTACACCTGTATGTACGGAGAGTGTGAGGATGCAGATCTGGAAATCTCTGGTCGTGACGTTGGCGTTTGCCGGCCTGCTGGCCGGGTGCGGTGAAGACCCGGAAAAGGAACGCTTTCGTCAGGAGCTGATCGACAAGGCGCTGAACGATGAAACGCGCAAGGCCGGAACCGAGTTTCTGGCCAGCAATCGTGAACGTGAAGCGGTCGAGGTGACCGAGTCGGGGCTGCAGATCGAACATCTGCGCAAGGGGGACGGGGCCAGACCAGCCGGGCGCGATACGGTGGTTGTTCACTATGAGGGTACGCGGGTGGACGGAGGCGTGTTCGACAGCTCATACGCGCGAGAAAAGCCGGCTACCTTTCCACTGAGCCGAGTGATCAGTGGCTGGCGTGAGGGGCTGATGCTGATGCAGGAAGGCGGTGAAGCGATGCTCTATCTGCCCCCAGAGCTGGCATACGGTGCCACCAGCCCGTCACCGGATATTCCGGCCAATTCCACGCTGATTTTTCGGGTGGAGCTGATAGAGGTGATCAAGGGTGAGGACACACAATGAAACAGCAGGCTGAATTCAATCAGGATCTGATCCGGTTTCTGGATCAGGCGACCACGCCGTTTCATGCCGTGGAGCAGATGGTGCAACGCTTGCTCCAGGCCGGTTTTCGCGAGTTGAGCGAGGCCGAGCGCTGGCAACCGGAATCGGGAGAAGGCTACTTCATCCGCCGCAACGGGTCTTCGATCATTGCCTGGCGTCAGCCTGAGCAGGAGGCTGCCGTTACCCAGGGCTGGCGCCTTGTCGGAGCGCATACCGACTCTCCCTGCCTGAAGGTCAAGCCCAACCCTGAGCTGCACCGCAAGGGCTACTTCCAACTCGGTGTCGAGGTGTATGGCGGGGTGTTGCTCAATCCCTGGTTTGACCGGGATCTTTCGCTGGCCGGGCGTGTGACCTATCGCAGTGTTGATGGTGATGTGTGCAGCGCGCTTCTGGATCTGCGTCGGCCGGTTGCGGTGGTGCCGAGTCTTGCTATTCACCTTGATCGAGAAGCCAACTCCAGCCGCACCATCAATGCACAGACTTTTTTGCCGGTACTGCTGGGGCAGTCAGATGACAAACCGGATTTCCGCCAGCTGCTGGCCGATTGGCTCATGGCTGAAGGGGCGGATAACCTGGCTCAGGTGCTGGACTATGAGCTCTGCTTTTATGATACCCAGGGAGCTGAGCTGATAGGGCTTGAGCAGGAGTTCATTGCCTCTGCGCGGCTGGATAACCTGCTCAGTTGCTATACCGGCCTGCAGGCGTTGATCGATGCCCCGGCTTCAGGTGTCGGGCAGGTGCTGGTCTGTAATGACCATGAAGAAGTGGGTAGCCTCAGTGCCTGTGGGGCGCAGGGGCCGATGCTGGGGCAGTGGCTGGAGCGCCTTATGCCGGATGTGGATAACCGCAATCGGGCACTGGCCCGGTCCATGCTGATATCCGCCGATAATGCCCATGGCGTGCATCCCAACTTTGCGGACAGACACGATGATAACCACGGCCCGCTGCTCAATCGCGGTCCGGTTATCAAGATCAATGCCAACCAGCGCTACGCGACCAACAGCGAAACCAGCTCAATCTTCCGCCACCTGGCGGCTCAGGCAGGGGTGCCGGTGCAGAGTTTTGTGGTGCGCTCCGATATGGCCTGCGGCAGTACCATAGGGCCGATCACAGCCGGAGAACTGGGCGTGCGCACGCTGGATGTCGGCGTGCCCCAGTTTGCCATGCACTCGATCCGTGAACTGGCGGGCAGTGCCGATGCACACGGGCTTTACCGTGTGCTGCAGCGCTTCATGGCAGAGCCTGGGCTGTAATCATGGTCAAAGCCGGGTGTTGGCCTCGCTGAAGCTGTTCAATTGTGCCAGCAGGGCAGGGAGCTGTTGCATGATATCGGCCTGGGCCTCGCTGGCACTGGGCTTGTCCTCGCTGCGACAGGCGGATTCGACCTGTTGCAGTTGCGCGGCCAGTTGATCACAGCCGATGGTGCGGGCGCTGCCCTTGACGCGGTGTGAGGCTGAGCGTGCTGCCTCCAGGTCGTCTGCGTCCAATGCCTGCTGCAGAATCTGCAACTCGGCGCGCAGCGTGTTTGCAAATTCGCGTACCAGCAAGGCGGCTGACTCGGCATCACCGACCTGCTCAATCAGGTTGTCACTGTCGAACCATTCGGGCACGCTGGGCTTGAGTTCATCAGCAGGCGGGGCTGCATGTGCCGCCAGGGTGCGTGCAATCACCTTTTGCAGATCCGCGAGTCGCACCGGCTTTGCCAAATAGTCATTCATGCCGGCGGCCAGGCATTTTTCACGATCACCGGCCAGTGCGTCGGCGGTGACGGCGATAATCGGAATATCCCTTTGGGGGCCGGGCAGATCACGGATGCTGCGGGTAGCTTCATAGCCATCCATGTTGGGCATGTGCAAGTCCATCAAAATCAGGTCGAAATGTGCACCTGACTGCATTGCCTGAATGACCTCAAGTCCATCACTGCACAGGTGCCAGGTCGCACCGGCACGCTGCATCAGAATCTCCATCATCTTTTGGTTGATCGGATGGTCTTCCGCGATCAGGATCGACAGCCCGTCTGTTATTGGCTCTGCAGTGTGCTCCGGTTCCGCGGGGGTGGTATCGGCTGTGGCTGTCGCTGTTTCCGGCTGAACAATTCGACTCAGAGTATCCACCAGTTGCAGGGGGGACAGCGGTGGCTGCAGCTGAGCGGTGACGGGGATAAAGGCCTGAGCCAGGTCGCGCTTTGACAGGCCGATCAATTCACCGTTCCCACCCCGCTGTTGGATCCAGCTGCGCAGGCTCTCGGGGGCCAGTTTGAAGCGGCGATCATCGGCGAGCAGCATGGAGTACCGGCCTGTATCGGGTTCTTCTTCCAGTGGTCGGAAATGACAGTCTATCAGGTCGAAATGTGGGCTGAGCAGGTTGTACAGATATTCAAACAGCTGGTGTGAATTGGTGACGCAGAGCAGTTGCTGCTCAGACAGCGCATCGAGCTGCGCCAGTCGGCTGTTCAGCGTGACGGGGTTGGCAGGCTGCAGCGGCAGCTCGACAATGAAGCGCGAGCCGGTGCCGGGAGAGCTTTTGACATCGATGCGACCCTGCATCGCAGTGACGAGATTGCGGGTGATGGCAAGCCCCAGCCCGGTACCCTGGTAGTGGCGGGTGATGGAGTGGTCAACCTGACGGAAGGCCTCAAAGATGATCGGAAGATCACGGCTGTCTATGCCGATGCCTGTATCCTCGACGCTGATCAGCAGGTGGGTGCCGTTTACAGCCCCGGCAGTGCGCTGGCTGACATTGAGTACGACATGACCCGTTTCGGTAAATTTGATCGCGTTGCTGACCAGGTTATTGAGAATCTGGTGCAGGCGTACCGGGTCGCCGATGATGTTCAGGGGAACATCGGGGCCATAGTTCAGATACAGGTCGAGGCCTTTTGCAGCCGCATTGACGGACGCGGCGGTCAGTACCGAGTGGATCGATTCGCACAGGTTGAGCGGCTCCTGCACCAGTGTCAGCATGCCCGCCTCGATTTTGGAGAAGTCGAGTACATCGTTGATCAGCCGTAGCAGGGTATCGGCGGCAAGGGACGCTGACTGTACGTAACCGGTCTGATGGTTATCCAGCTCCGTTGCTTCCAGCGAGTCCAGCATGCCGACGACCGCATTGAGCGGGGTGCGGATTTCATGACTCATGGTGGCCAGAAAATCGCTCTTGAGGCGGTTGGCATGTTCCGCCTCATCCCGGGCCAGCAGCATGCGCCGTTCCGACTCTCGCTGTGCCCGCTCAATGCGGAAGGCGTACATGATGGCGGTAATGGCATCCGTTAGCGGGCTGAGCCACTCCACCAGATCCTGGTCGTAGGCGTCTGCCCGGTTTGCCAAGCCGTACATGCCCAGTACTTCGCCGCGGAACTTGAGCGGAATGCCCAGAAAGGAGTCGAGATCCGGGTGTCCGGCCGGGCAGGAGCCTGCGCGATGGGTCGGATCGTGGTGGTTGGAAATGACCACTTCGCCGGTCAGCAGGGTATGCCCGAACAGGTTGTCGAGGCTGTGGAAGTCGATGCCCTGCTCGATGTTATCCACATACAGGTTATGGGAGGACTGATCCCAGGCCAGATTGGTGATGGCATAACAGCGCATGAACGGTTTGCCATCCTGCTCCATGCGTTCGCTGATAAAGCCCATGGGAGAGCTGGTCAGCTCCTTGAGTGTTTCCAGCAGCTCGCCGAAACGTCGCTTCGGGTCCTTGTACAGCAGAAAATTGTTGTTCACCCGCGATACCGCTGCCAGAACCAGATGGTTGCGCGCTTCCCGTGCCTGTTGTTTCAGGCGGTCAGAGACATCACGAAACATGAGCACACCGGTCGGCGAGTGTCGCTTGTGGCGGCGTTCGGTTTGAATGGGGGACAGGGTGCCTTCAAGCAGGACCTGGCGGCCATCACTATGGCGGCACTTGAGTTCGCTGAAGTGATGGCTGTCATTGCCTTGCAGGGCCTTGATGGATGCCGGGTCGGCTGTCTCAAACAGGTCAGCCAGTGAAGTGCCGGCGAGCACTGCACTGTCCTGACCCAGCAATCTGGCCCCGCTTTGGTTGATGCGCAGTATTTGGCCCTGACGCAACAGCATGATGCCTTCTGCCGTGTTGTCGAATACCAGCTCCATGTGCTCGCCGTGGATGTCACGCTCGCGCCGCAAACTGCGATAAAGTCGAAGCAGCAGGGCCGAGGTCAGCATGAACAGCAGAGTTGTCAGGCTGGTGATCAGCAGCATCAACTGCCAGTCTTGGCCTTGGTCTGTCATCCGTGTCTCCCTTGTGTTGTCAGATAGCGTGCGTACTGCTGGTCCTTGCCTGCAACATGACGGTACCAGGCCTGCAGCAGTTGCTGATGTGCCATCAATGCCTTGGATTTCTTTTTCTGTCTAATCTTGTTGGCCAGCATCTGTGTGCGCTGAAGAATCATGCCATGCTCTGCCTGATGTGCGGAGAGGTGGTCAAAGTGATGCTCACGCTGATGCTGGTATTCCTGACCGAACATTTCGGCACTGACCTGCTCAAGATCGTTGGTCATCTGTGCAGCTGTGTCTTCGCTGCCAAAGCTGATTTCACGGCGTATGGCGTCCAGTTGGTGCAGAATTTCGGTTAGCTGTTGCTGTTTCTGCTGCAGAAAGGGGTCATTGCTGTTGCTCGGTACCAGTTCGGAAAGCGCCTGCCTGAGCCTGTCGGTATCGTTTTGCTCAGGTGGTATCTGTGTGTCCGGGGCATTTGTTTCAGGGCTGGCCGGTATTGTTGGCTCGGGCGTCGGTTGAATCCGGGTTGCAGGTTCCGCGGCTGGCTGTTCATGGGCCGGCGTGCGGGAGGTGGAAGGTGTGCCGGTCTGAGCAGTGGGCTGCCTGGGGTGCAAACGGCCATTGGCGGGCTTGTTGACGCCTACAGCCGTATTGACGCCCGTGGGAATGGAGCGGTAAACATTGGTATCCGCCAGGGTGATTTTTCGGCGCCGGGCTGCATCAATCTTGTCACTGAGTAATGCCACGCTGAGCGGTTTGCTGACGAAGCCGTTACAGTCCAGTCCCACCGCATTCATCACATTGTTGCGATAGTTGTAATCGGTGAACATCAATACACAGAGGTCGCGTGGCACCTCGGCAATATCGCCGCAACGGATCGCCTGCAGCAGCTCCAGGCCGTTGCCGGGCTGCATGTCGATATCGGTGAGGATCAAGTCGATGGCGGGCTCTCGGGTCAGGATCTCGATCGCCTCGCGACCACTCAGCGCCGAGAACACCTGTTCACAGCCCAGATGCTCAAGCACCTTGCGGCAGAACTCATCGATGATGGGCTGGTCGTCAACGACCAGCACCTTGAGCGCTGAGAGAGCCTTCATGTCTGTCTCTTGGGAAGATTGCCTTCAGAGTCAGAGCATTGCACAGATCTCCCGGGTTGTATATCACAGCAGCGCCAGACTCATCTGGTGGTACAGAGGGATACCGATAATCACGTTGAACGGGAAGGTGAAGCCCAGCGATGCCAGCATGGCCAGGCCGATATTGGCGTCTGGAATGGCGGCTCGAATGGCTGCCGGCGCGGCGATGTAGGATGCACTGGCGGTCAGGCTGGCCAGGATCAGCGCGCTGCCGGCCGGCAGTTCAAGCGCTACGGCTGCGCCAAGACCAAACAGTGACAGCAGCAGCGGTGCGCAGCAGGCAAAGGCAAGCAGGCGCCAGTGCTTAAGCGGAATCGGGCGCAGGGTTTCGGCTGCCGTAAGACCCATTTCCAGCAGGAACAGCGCCAGCACTGCCTTGAAGGCATTGGTGAACAGGTCCGTCACCGAGGCACCTTCCATCGGGCCATAGAGGTAACCGATGATCACGCCACCGGCCAGCAGGATGACACCTCGGTTGGTCAGAGTCTCATGCAGCAGGCTGATGCGTGAGCCGGTGTTGCTGTCGGCGGCAAACTTGCGATACAGCGCCAGGCCCACCATGATCGCGGGCAGCTCAAGCAGTACCAGGTAGAGTGTAACCTCCGGGCCGATCAGGAGCTGATGGGTTTCGGCAAAGGCCAGCGCGACGGCAAAGGTACCGGCACTTACCGAGCCGTAATGTGCGCTGATGCTGGCACTGTCGGCCAGCGACAGACCGATCAGCCTGCGAAGCAGCGGAAATAGCAGCAGCGGGATGAGGGCGCCGATGATCATAATCAACAGCATCTCCGGTACCAGCTGCCAGCTGAGATTGCCGTGCAGACCCATGCCGCCCTTGAGGCCGATGGTCAGCATCAGCAGCAGGCTGAGGGTGTCGTAGGCGGCCTTGGGAATGGTCAGGTCGGATTTGACCAGCCCGGCGACGACGCCGAGCAGAAAAAACATCACAACAATATCAGGCATGATTGGCTCCGTATCTGAATCTGGCGCGAATTGTGCCGTTGAAAGAGTATTGAATCTAATTAATTCTTGGTGAACTATGTATAGATAATTATCTATACATAGGTGTATTCGTGCGGCTCAGGCATTTGACGTTTCGACTGCTGGAAGTATACGTGGCTGTTGTGCGCACCGGCTCGGTGACGGCGGCAGCTCAGCAGCTTCACCTTAGTCAGCCGACGGTGTCCCAGCAACTTAAAAGGCTGACTGAAACGGTGGGTGAGCCCTTGTTGAGGGCGGGTAACAAGGGGTTGGAGCTGACCGATGTGGGGCGTGAATTATACCGATCAGCTCAGGATGTCACCGGTCGATTTGAGGATTTTGCCGATTACCTGGCAGAGCTTAGAGGTGGGTATCGCGGGCGTTTCAGTATTGCACTGGTGAACACGGCACAGTATGTGCTGCCGCGTTTGCTTGGCCCTTACAGTCAGGCGTTTCCAGAGGTCGAATTGACACTTGAGATCGGTAACCGTCAGCAATTGCTGCAGCGTTTTGAGCAACAGCTGGATGATGTCTATGTGTTCAGTCATCCGCCAGCACTGGAGCAGGCTGTTGCTGCACGGTTTCTGCGCAATCCACTGGTCATGATTGCCCCGCAACAGCATCCGCTGGCGCAAAAGGAACGGTTGTCCATTCATGATCTCAAGCATGAGCGGTTCCTGTTGCGTGAACCCGGCTCGGCCACTCGTATGCTGTTTGAGAGCTGGCTGCATGCGCAGGGCGTGCAGTTATCCGATACGCTGCAGATGGCCAGTAATGAAGCGATTCGCGTGGGTGTCGCCTCAGGCATGGGGCTCGCGGTGGTGTCACGTCATGTGCTGCCGCTTCAGCACCCGGGCATTGAGGTGTTGCCGTTGCAGCAGTTTCCGCTCGACAGTCACTGGCATTTCATTATTCGACGTGATCGACGCGTGCCCCACGCTGCGCGGGGGTTTCTCGATTATGCTGCCGGCTCACTGGAGCAGTGGTTGCCGGCAGAGTACGTCTGCAACGAGATCGAGCGGCTGTTCAGTCAAACTCGGGAAGAGTGGGCGTAACAACGGGTTTGTCAGCGGCCTGCCAGGCCTCAATGCCACCGGTGATGGAGGTAACGTGCAGGTATCCCATCTCGGCCAGACTTTTGGCGCTGAGGGCAGCGCGACCGCTGTTCTTGCAATAGATGACGATATTGAGATCGCGAGCGTTGAGCGACTCGTCGTTGCTGAACTTGAATTCCAGCAAACCGCGCGGAATGTTGACGGCACCTGAAAGGTGGCCGCTCTGGTATTCATCCGGCTCGCGCACATCAACCAGAAGATCGGCGGCTCTAATGGTTTCGTCAGCATGTTCGACGCTGACTTCGGTGATACTTTCCTTGGCGGCCATTACCAAATCATGGGCAGTTTTCATGCAGGGCTCCTGAGTCGGGTTTCGCAATGAGATACTATTTATATTAGATTTAAATAATACATGTTGCGATCAACAATGCCAAAGCCGGTACCAGCCATTTTGTTCGCTGATTTCCAGTGGCGTTTGGTACAGCACTGACAGATTGGCGCCAGTCAGTACCTCCTCCTTGGGGCCGTCCGCAACCACGGCGCCTTGTGACAGTAATACCACACGCTCAATTTCAGGAATAATCTCGTCCACATGGTGGGTTGCGATCAGCATGGAGTCATTTTGCTGGCAAAATTGCCGCATCTGCCTCAGCATCAGTGCTGCAGCGCCCATGTCGAGGCCGTTCGCGGGCTCGTCCAGAATCAGGGCTTCGGGCTGATGAATCAGTGCCCGGGCCAGCAGCAGCCGACGTTTCTGGCCGGTGGAGAGGCGCTGAAACATCTGCTGCTCCTGGTCAATCAGTCCGATCTGCTGTAACAGGTCGATGGCTCTCTGACGCTGTTCTGCAGTAGCCTGCAGATGATCATGCTGCCCGATCGCGCCGAACAACCCGGACAGGATGACATCCAGTGCACGGGTATAGGGCGTGTAATCTTCCTGCAATTCATGCGAGACGAAACCGATACGGCTGCGCAGCTCCCACAGGTTGACGCTTTCGCTGCCATAGAGCCGCACATGGCTGCCGTCGCGCACCACGGGGTACAGTTCACGGCTGATCAGTTTCAGCAGCGTGCTCTTGCCGGCTCCGTTCGGGCCGAGAATGGCAACGCGCTCGCCGCGCCCCACCTGCAGGGAAAAGTGCTGCAGTACAGGTGTCTGTTGCTGGTAAACGGTTACATCCTGAATATCAATCATGCGGGCTCACTTGCGCTGCTTGGCTTCGATCCACTGTGCCATATATTGCGTGCTTTTCAGAGTGTGGTGACGCAGCATGGCACCGGTAAAGTTGTCCAGTCGGTGTTGTTCAAGGTCGGCTCTGAGTAGGTGAAGGCGTGATATCAGCGCATCGGCGTGGCGCTGGAACTGAAAATGGCGGTCGTGTAGCTCAAAGCCCTGCTGCTGGCACTCCCTCCATTGTATGGCGTTCTGATGTAGTGCAACGGCGGCTGTCGAAAAAGCTTCGGCATCATCTGCAACGGGGGCTGGCCAGGTGTCGGTATCAGCCATTCCTTCGGCACCCACGGAGGTGGTCACGGAAGGTGTGCCGCAGGCCAGTGCGTCTACCAGCTTGCCTTTCAGGCCGGCGCCAAAGCGCAGCGGTGCCAGGTTGATTCGCGCCTTGCGCATCACTTCGTGGGCGTCTTCTGCCCAGCCCTTTACCAGAAAGCCCTGTGTCGGGTTGTGCAGTGCCGTTGCCTTGGGGGGAGGGTAGGCGCCGTATATATGCAGTTCTGCCTGCGGTAACTGTTGTCTAACAAGTGGCCAGATGGATTGTTTCAGCCACAGGACGGCATCCCAATTAGGGGCGTGACGGAAGTTGCCGATGGCCAGGAAGTGTTCGCGCTGCTCGAATGTCGGCAGCTGTTCTGTCGTCTGTCTGTTCAGTGGTGGCAGCATGAAAGGGCTGTAGTGCAGCAAAGCAGGGTCGACCTTGAACGCTGAGGTCAGCAGGTCGATTTCGGCCCGGGAAATCATAAGGGTCAGATCGCTGCGCAAAATGGCGGCGACCTCGCGTTTGGCATGATCCGAGAACAGCAGGGCAGGGCCGACCGTCAGGCTGACTTCGCCGCTGTGTTTGCAGGCCTGATGACGCGCATGACGCAGGCAGGAAAGGTCTTCGGTATCCAGCAGGCGAATGGCCTCGGGGCAATGTTTTTCCACCCGCCAGCCGAACTGCTCCTCCATCATGAAGCGATCAAACATAACCAGGTCGGGCTGCAGTGCACGGATGAAATCATCAAAGCTGGAGCAGTTCAGCGCGATATTGACTTCGTTGATACCGCGAGCGGGCAAGTTTGCGCGGTGGATGCTTTTTTCGGCAGGGCTGGCAAAGGTCACTGTCCAGCCCTGACCCCGGAAGGCATCAAGCAGGGCCAGCATGCGGTAGCCTGCGGCACTGGAAGCGGGCTCAGGCCAGACATAGCCGATTACAAGAACATTCATGGGCAATCAAACACCTGTGCAACGATCGAACTGGATGTGAGTGCCCATATTACCACTGGATGAAGCCGCTACCCCATCAGCGCCAGAATGAGTGTCAGGGTAATAAAGGAAAATGCGGTGGTGACCAGCAACATACCGGCACACTGGCGACCATACCCGTAGTTGCCGCCTATGATCGGGAATACACTCAGCATCGGCATGGCTGCGGCGAGTATGACGGCCTTTTCAAGCTGCGGGTCAAAGTCGCTCCACAGCATAACCAGCAACAGCATCAGCAACGGGTGCAGTAACAGTTTGCCTGCAGCGACCAGGCTGATGCTGCCAAGGCTGTCATTGACGCGCGTACCGACCAGAGAGCCGCCGATTACAAACAGCGCCGTGCCTACTGAAGCCATGGCGAGCATCTCCAGGCTGCGGTCCAGTGCTGACGGTACCGGCAGCTGCAGGCTGGCACAGATCAAGCCGGCCAGAATGGCAATGATCAGGGGGCTGCGCAGAATGCGCATGAAGATGCGGCGCCAAACCTGCAGCAAGGGCTCGCCAGTACCGGCGTCACGCTTGCCGTACTCGATCAGAATAAGGGCCAGCGGCAAAATCAGGATGTTTTCGACCAGCAGTGCCATGGTGAAGGGCTGGGTGGGGGCTGAACCGAATACTTGCAGCAACACGGGGTAGCCAATAAAGGCGCTGTTGGATGCTGACATCCCCATGCCGCGAACACTGGCCTCGGCCAGGTCGACCCTGAAAAAAAGCCGGTTGAGGGCGATACCGCCCAGCAATGCACCAAGGGAGCCAAGGGCATAAATGGTCAGGAAGTCGAACTGGATGACTTCGCTTACCTGCATCTGTGACAGGGTACCGAAAATCAGGGCGGGCAACGTAAAGTAGAGTACGAATCGCCCCAGCAAGGGCATTGCTTCCTGAGGCATCAGGCCGGATTTGACCGCCAGATAGCCGAAGCCAATGATGATGAAAATCGGTGCGGTAATGGATAAAACGTCCGTCATGGTATCGGCTCCTCCATAAGAGGCGGCCAGTATACAGATTTATCGTGACGGTGATATGTGGGGAAAACGGGATAAATGAAGGATGGTCGGAGTGGAGGGATTCGAACCCCCGACCCTCTGGTCCCAAACCAGATGCGCTACCAAACTGCGCTACACTCCGACTTCGGTGGCTCCTCGAGCTGGACTCGAACCAGCGACCAATAGATTAACAGTCTACTGCTCTACCAACTGAGCTATCGAGGAAAACCGATTTACAGATCAGGAGGTTGGCTCCTCGAGCTGGACTCGAACCAGCGACCAATAGATTAACAGTCTACTGCTCTACCAACTGAGCTATCGAGGAACACCTGAACTGTGGGGGCGTATATTAGTGATGAGGTCCTGTAGCGTCAAGCTTTGGTGTTAATTATTTTCCTGTTGTATCAATACCCTAATGTCAGAAGGGGATTTGGCTGATCTGAAACAAGAGTTTCAAGCAGACTGTACTCCAGTACAGTTGCCCATTGTGCGTAATAGGTCTTTATTTGTAGGCAATCAAAACAAAAGACAGGGTTGCGGTCATGAGTACATCAATTGGTTCAGTATCATTCATTCAGGGTCAGGTCGTTGCCGTTGCAGCAGATGGCACCGAACGTGTGTTGGCCTTGGGTGATCAGGTCATGTCGGATGAGGTCGTACGGACTTCGCCGGATGCACGTATCGAAATTTCAATGGACGGTGGCGAGCTGGTCAGCATTGGCAACGGTGACAGTTGGGTGGCCGATGCGGCTTCACTTCCCGCTGCTGAAGGCGCAGTGGGTACTGTTTCGATGGTATCAGGCCAGGTGGTGGCCATGGCCGCTGATGGTACCGAGCGAGTACTGATGGCGGGTGACGTGATTCTGGCCGATGAAGTAATTCGCACAGGCCCGGACGCACGCGTCGAAATTGCCATGCAAACCGGCGAGCCGGTAACCCTTCAGGGCGGACAAAGCTGGTTGGTCAGCCTTGATACCTATACCCCGGTTGACCAGTTCGATGTCGATTCAGCTACTGCAGATGTAACTGCCCTGCAGCAGGCGATTCTGGCCGGTCAGGACCCTACCGAGATTCTTGAGCCTACTGCTGCCGGTGCCCCCGCTGCCGGAGCACCTGGTGCCGGTAATGAAGGCGCCGACTTTGTAACGCTGCAGCGTACCGGTGCTGAAACAACTCCCGAGGCAGGATATGACACGATTGGGCTGTCTTCGACCGTGTTGACCCCGGAAGGGGAAGAGCCGGTGTTACTGGCGGACGAGCCGGAAGTTCCTCCTGTAGTAACGGTTGAGGTGGAAGTTGAAGTCGAAACGCCCACAAATCCTGATGACCCCAATGTGCCAGAAGTGCCCAATGAGGCGTATCCGATTCTTGTCAGTGGCAACAGCGTCAGTATTCTGGAAGGCTCCGACGTTGAAAACCTCAAACAGGTCACATTCAATCTGGTGCTGGATAAGGTGTACGATCAGGACGTAACCATCACCTACCAGTTGAATGGTGGTACTGCTGTTCACGGCGAGGACTGGCTTGATGGGCCAAGTCCGGATCACACGTATACAGTTACTATTCCGGCCGGCGAGACTAGCTTTCCCGTTACTGTTTACATTGTGCAGGACAAGCTTGACGAGGCCGATACCGAGAACCTTGGTATTCAGTTGTTGAGTGCTGAAAACGCTACCATTAATCCTGATGCCAGCAGCGGCACTATCACCATTTTTGATGACGATACGACGCCGGTGGCACGAGATGATGTTAACTCGGTAACCGAAGATGATTTTTCTGGTCAGCAGGAGCTGGTTTCTGTTTCCGGCAACGTTATTGGTGGGGCTGGTGCTTCGGCTGGTGACGTTGCTGATACTGATGAAGATGGCGATACGCCTGTAGTAACCGTTTTCAGCAATGGTACCGATACGGTTGCAGCGGGTGCCGTTTTGGTTGGCTCTTATGGCACTTTGACTATTGCTGCAGATGGCAGTTACACGTACGAACTGACCGATAACTCCAGCGATGCCGTTCAAGGGCTGGATGAGGGTGAAACTTTGAGCGATCAGTTCACGTATACAATTACTGATGGCTACAACGAACCACAAACAGCAACACTGTCTATTACGATCAAGGGCGAGGCTGATGGTCCTCAAGTCGATGTGGTGGCAGCCAACAGCTTCACCGAAGGCGAAGCCGCCGTGGGTGATGTTGCCTTCACCTATACCGGCAGCGATCCGGATACGGCCTTTGCTGACCTTGAGTTCACCCTGACCAACAACCCGTATCTGCAGATCGGCACTCCGGCAACAGAAAGCGATGCCGG
>NZ_JBEPPZ010000010.1:0-134914 GCF_040547565.1 Marinobacterium sp. MBR-109 | reverse complement strand
CTACTTGCTCACCGAGGCTGCTCTGAACCGTTTCCGGTGGAGCGTCTCAAGCGAGGAGGCGAATTCTACAGACACCACTGAGGGAGTCAACAGCTCTTTGTAAAAAAGTTTCAGAATGATGAAAACAGGCTTTGCCACTGTCCAAAACAACAACAGGCGCAAAGGCGCCTGTTGTTTATGATGATGCGTCACTTATCGTGGTCTGACGCCGGCTCGACTTCATCCTCCAGCTCAGACGACTTTCGCACCAGTATTGCTCCAAGCAGTATGCCAAGTTCAAACAGCAGCCACATCGGAACAGCCAGCAGACTCTGGGAAATTATATCCGGAGGAGTCAGTAACATGCCAAGAACAAAGCAGCCTACCACTACATAGGCACGCTTCTGTTTCAGACCTTTGACAGTCACAACACCGGACCATAGCAGCAGCAGGGTCGCCACAGGGATTTCAAAGACAATGCCAAAAGCAAAAAACAACTTGAGGACAAAGTTGAGATAGCTGCTGATATCGGTCATGACCGCAATATTTTCAGGGCCAACACTGGTAAAAAAACCAAAAATGATCGGGAACACTACGAAATAGGCAAAGGCTATTCCCATGTAGAACAGCAGGATGCTCGATATCAGCAGTGGAATGGCAAGGCGTTTTTCATGCTTGTACAAACCCGGTGCAATAAAGCTCCAGGCCTGATGCAGCAAAAACGGCATGGCAATGAAAGCAGATGCGACCAGCGTCAGCTTGAATGGCGCAAAGAATGGAGAGGTCACATCCGTTGCGATCATGCTTGTGCCTTCCGGCAGTAACGCTGTTAGCGGTGCGGAAATCCACGTGTAAAGATCGTTGGCAAAGTAGAACAGACCGAGAAAAATCACCAGAATCGCCAGCACGCTGTAGAGCAGCCGTTGACGAAGCTCTACCAGATGGGCAATCAAGGGCTGTTCCTGATCAGAATGATCCACGCTCATGGTGTCTCTTTATTGTCACTGGTTTTACTTTCATCTGTCGCCGGACCGGCTGCAGCCGACTTCTCGGCCTTATCGGCAGTACCTGTTTCGAAAGGCGAGTCTGAAAATGGTCGGCTCATCTCCCTCAGCTCTCGCTCAAGCTGCTCTTTTTCGATCGCCGTTGTCCGCTTCAGCTCTTCCATTCTGAGCTCTTCCCTGATCTCACTCTGGATGGAGCCAACGGTACGTCGCAGACGCCCCAGCCACAGGCCGCAGGTGCGTGCGGCCATCGGCAGACGCTGAGGACCCAGCACCAGCAGCGCAACAACACCTATGACCAGAAGTTCAAAGAAACCGATATCAAACATCTGCTGTCAGCTTACTTGTCTGACTTGCTGTCGGTTTTGGTATCAGTTTTTTCAGACTCCTTGAACTGAGCATCCTGCTCGGCCGAGATCTTTTTCTGCTCGGCTTCACTGTCGCTCTTGCCTGCATCATCCTCATTCACTGCCTTCTTGAAGCTTTTCAGGGCACCACCCAGGTCACCACCAATATTGCGCAGTTTTTTGGTGCCAAACAGCAGAATGATGATTACCAGAACGATCAACAGCTGCCAAATACTGATTCCACCGAGCATATTGCCTCCCGCGGTTATAAAGATTCACTGTAGTGAATATATCAGTCATATCTTATAGCACCGTTACAGCTCGCAGCTGAAACGGTTTTAATGTTTATTGCTTGCCTCGTGAGGCTTTCTCTTCCAGACCTGAAAGATCAAAACGACGTGCCAGCTCCTGCAGTACAGCCGTATGACTCTCTCCCAGATGTGACAGCATCACCAGTGTATGGAACCAGAGGTCTGCGGTTTCATAGATCAGATCGGTATTATCACCGCTGATACCGGCATCCTTCGCAGCCAGTATCGTTTCGACACTTTCTTCACCGACCTTTTCCAGAATCTTGTTGAGCCCCTTGGCATGCAGAGAAGCCACATAGGACGTTTCAGCATCCGCCTGCTTACGAGCCTCAAGCACCTGCTGTAGTTGATCAAGCACATCACTCATCATGCGAGCCTTTACTGGTATAGATTTGATTCGGATCCTTGCGTACGGCATCAACGGTTTCCCATTCAGTGCCGTTGCGCAGTACACGATAGAAGCAGCTCTCACGACCGGTATGACAGGCGATGTCGCCCAACTGTTCAACACTGAGCAGAATCACGTCTCCGTCACAGTCCAGTCGAAGTTCATGCAGTTTCTGCACATGTCCGGACTCTTCACCCTTGCGCCAGAGCCTGTTGCGCGAGCGTGACCAATAGATGGCTCGCTGTTCGGACACCGTCAGGCGCAGCGCCTCTTCATTCATCCAGGCCACCATCAGGATCCGCCCGGTTCTGAAGTCCTGGGCGATGGCCGGTATCAGGCCCTTTTCGTCCCACTTGATCTGCTCAAGCCAGTCTGCAGACATGATGCCTCTCTGTGCTGTTCCGGTTGAATTGGAAGCGACGAAGCATAACTGATCGTGACGACCTGAACCAGCAGCCTCAGGCTCGCCAGATCAGCAGCCAGCCGCAGCCCCCCGCCACCAGTGCATACCAAGGCAGATCCTGTACGTTTTGTTGCAGCGATGGCTGCGCAGTCACAACCGCCGCAGCCATCAGGGTTATGCCCGTCAGCAGATAGCGTCTTTTACGTTGTTCATCCTGAACCCGCTGCCGCTGAAGCTTGAGCTGCAGTCCTTCATTATTTTCAGAACCAAGCTTGAGTTGTTGCAGGCTGTCATACACCAGCTGGGGCAAATGGGGCATTTTTTCCAACCACTCCGGCGCCTGCTGCTTGATACTCTGATAGGCAGCCTTGATGCCCATGCGCTGCTGCATCCAGTTTTCCAGAAACGGCTTGGCGGTCTGCCAAAGGTCCAGATCGGGATAAAGCTGGCGCCCCAACCCTTCAATATTGAGCAGGGTCTTCTGCAACAACACCAGCTGCGGCTGAACTTCCATATTGAAGCGACGTGCGGTCTGGAACAGACCCAGCAACACCATACCAAAAGAAATATCCTTCAGCGGCTTCTCAAAAATCGGCTCACAAACACTGCGGATCGCCGTCTCGAACGCATGTACGTTAGTATCTCTAGGCACCCAGCCTGAATCGATATGCAACTGCGCAACTTGCCGGTAATCGCGCTTGAAAAAAGCGAGAATATTACGTGCCAGATAGTTCTGATCCTCGGCATTGAGTGAGCCGATGATGCCAAAGTCCACGGCGATATATTGCGGATTGGCCGGATTATCCCGTGATACGAAAATATTGCCCGGATGCATGTCGGCATGGAAAAAGCTGTCACGAAATACTTGGGTGAAGAATATCTCCACGCCACGCTCGGCCAGCAGCTTCATGTCAGTTCCCTGGGCTCGCAGCTGCGCCACATCAGCGACCGGGACACCCTGTATACGCTCCATCACCAGGACTTGCTGACGGGTGTAGTCCCAGAATATCTCAGGCACATACAGGATCGCAGAGTCATCAAAATTGCGTCTCAGCTGTGAGCCGTTGGCCGCTTCCTTGCGCAAATCCAGCTCGTCGAAAATGGTCTGCTCATACTCATGTACCACCTCGACCGGACGAAGCCGCCGCCCCTCGGCCCAGATCGCCTGCATCAGTCGCGCCAGCAGATACAACAGCGCCACATCCTGGCGGATAACGCCGCTGATGCCGGGACGGATCACCTTGACCACGACCGCCTTGCCGTCATTCAGTGTCGCCGCATGCACCTGAGCCACCGAAGCGGACGCCATTGGTTCGACACTGAACGACGAGAAAATTTCCGTAACGGGTCGCTTCAACTCTCGCTCGATTATTTTCTGTGCCAACTGGCCGGAGAACGGCGGCACCCGATCCTGCAACTTTGAGAGTTCCAGCGCGATATCATCCGGCAGCAGGTCTCGGCGTGTAGACAACATCTGGCCAAACTTGATGAACACCGGCCCCAGCGCTTCCAGCGCCAGGCGCAGACGTTCCGCCTGCGGGCGGCGTGCAGGTATGAAGTAGCGGGAGGGCAGCAGCCAGAAGAGCGCCCGTATATACCAGGGCAGCAGCGGCTGCTTGAAAAACGTGTCGAGGCGATAGTAGGAGAAGATCCAGGCGATCTTCAATGAGCGCAATACGGTCCGCACAGCTCAGGATATCCCGTGGTTGACGAAAAGCCCCATTCTACCCTGTAGTGGCCAGTTGTGTCTGGTTTCGACCCTGTTGCTTGGCTCGATAGAGCGCCTGATCTGCACGCGTGAACAGGTTCTCTGCGTCATCTTCGGAGGCAACTTCGGCGACACCAAAGGAGATGCTGACCTCAACCCGCTCACCCTTGAAGTTGAAGGGGCTGTCGGCAATGGCCTGACGCAACTTTTCGGTGGCACGGTAGGCCTCATCGGCACTGGTTGAGGGAAACAGAATAACAAACTCTTCACCGCCAAAACGGGCAATGAAATCGGTGCTGCGCAGATTATGCCCCAACACCTTGGTCACCAGACGCAACACTCGGTCACCGGCCAGGTGCCCCAGATCGTCGTTGATTCTCTTGAAGAAGTCGATATCACCGACAGCCAGGGAAAAGCGTGTCTGATAGCGACGCCAGCGGTCCATCTCAGACTCCAGGTGCTGCTCGTAGGCTGTCCTGTTCGGCAGACCGGTCAAGGGATCTGTACGCGCACGCAGCTGCTCCTCTTTCATCCTTGCCTTGACCTTGCTGGTCTCGACTTCCATCTGCTCAACCTTGTGCAGCAGGTCATCATAACGCTGATTCAGACGGTCTTCGCGCGCCTGCTCCTGCTGTCGGTAGCTGTCCATGGTACGTACGATAGAGGCCAGCTGACGGGCGACACTCTGCTTCAGCAGATTGAGGTCCTCCGACTCCTTGACCGTAAGGTGGATGTTGCGTACATCACGCCTCACGTTTGAATCCAGCTGATGGTGCGCCTGCACCGCCTGCGCCTCATCGGTTCGGCTTTCTTCCAGGAACTGTTGTACATAGGAAAGCTGGGAGTTCAGCGTGAGCAGATAGTTTTCAAAGTCTTCTTGCGTATTACCACCTGCAAGACGTACCAGCTCCACCACCGTAGAGAGCATAACCGGCAGCTGCTCAAGCTCGAGGCCTTCTTCGAGCTGACAGACCAGTCCTCGTGCCCGCTCGACGCCCTCTGCCGGTACCTGCAGCGCTTCAAGCAACTGCAGCATCTCCGACGCGACACTGGCGCGGAGCATCTCAAGATCCTGGCTCGTATCGGCATTCAGTTCAAAATCATTTTCAGGCGATGTAGAGACCGGATCACTCGCCAGCATGCCATTTTGCAACTCGACCAGATCCAGCAGCAGGTCGGACAGTTTGTACAGACGCTCAACCGCATCAGGAATACGGTTTTCAACGTTGCCCAGCAGATTATCAACGGAAGGAACCTTGTTGACCCTGCGCAGTTGCTGGCTCCAGCGCTGCAGCACCTTGGCAAGGCTGTCGGAGACTCGGTGCCGATCCTGATCCAGCTGCTTGACGCTTTTACGGACCTGACGTGACAGAGATGCCACACGTTCGGTGTTCTGAGACTTCAGCGAAGCCAACAGGGACGCAAGTTCGCCGTCAAGCTCGGATCCATTGCCCTGCAGCCCCAGCGCCATATGCTCGACCAGTGCAGTAAGCTCGCTTTTGATACGGGCATCAGACTGCTGCTGCCGCTCAACTTCGAGCGTCAGCTCCGTATATTTGCGCTTCCAGTTTTCCTGGTCAGACACAATTCACTTTCCTCACCACAAGACCATTGACGCTTCAGAGCTACAGCATATTACCTTGCGTTTCTGAATGGAAACGAAAAAACCGCCTGTGGAAGGCGGTTTCGGGCACTGCGGCATGATCTGTATCAGGGTGCTGAGCGTTCGCGCTCAACCAGATAGTCCACGACTTCCAGCATTTCCTTGTGACCTCCTGCCGAAGCGGCGGTTACACGGTACTTGCCATTCACCACCATGGCCGGTACACCGGTAATTTCATAGCCCCGCAGCTTCGAGTCACCCTGTTTGAGTTTCATGTTGACGGCAAAGGAATCGTAAAGCTTCGTGAACTCTTCCTGCTCGATACCCAAGGGGGCATAAAACTCGGCCAGTGCTTCCAAACTGTTGAAACGCTTGCGCTGAAGGTGGATGGCATCAAACATTGGCTGATGGGTTTCTTCAACCTTGTCGCTCAACTCCGCCACATAATAGGCTCGCGCCAGCGGCTCCCAGCTGCGGCCAAATACCACGGGCAAGCCGACAAAAGCCACATCATCAGCCTGCTGCTTGCGCCAATGTGCCAGCAGGGGCTCAAAGGTATTACAGTGAGGGCAGGCGTATCCGAAGGCCTCAACCACTTCCACCTTCTCATCCGCAACCGTTTTGACCGGATGAGACAGGGTGAAATAGTGCTCACCTTCACGATAGTCCTGAGCCCAGGACAGCGTGGCAAACAGCGACAGCGATGCTGTCAGCAGCAGTTTTTTCAGCATTTCAATTCTCCCAGAGCTGGCATCATGCCGGATATTGACCTCGACAAGCCTGAATAAGTTTCATGCTCAACAAAAAAGGCAGCCTATGCTGCCTTTTTGCTCAGAGTAGACGCAGCGCCTGACCCTCAGTGCAGGCCCTGAACGTACTGGGAAACCGCTTTCATTTCCGCTTCGCTCATCTTGGATGCAATATCACGCATCATGTTGGCCGGATCGTTGTTGCGATCACCACTGGCAAATTTCTTCAGTGAAGACTCAACATACTGTGCGTGCTGGCCGCTCAGTGACGGGTAGGCAGCAGAATCAATACCCTTGCCGTTCGGGCCGTGACAGGCTGTACAGGCTGCAACACCCTTTTCCGCAACACCGGCACGCCAGATTTTCTGGCCCAGCTCAACCTGATCGGCTGCAGCCTGACCCAACTGGACGTTCTTGCTGGCATAAAATGCCGCAATATCGGCCAGATCCTGATCATTCAGGTTATCCAGCATGCCCGTCATTTCAGGGATCATGCGAGCACCGCTCTTGATCTCGTTCAGCTGCTTGAGCAGGTATTTTTCACCCTGCCCAGCCAGTTTCGGGAAGTTACCCACGACACTGTTGCCATCGGCACTGTGACAGGCAGTACATACGGCTGTCTTGCCCTGGCCTGCAGTTGCATCACCTGCCGCATGCGCGACGCCGGTGATACCGATGCTTACCAGTAAGCTGATCAGTAGTTTGTTCATTGACTAACCCAGACTCTTGCTTGACGAAATGTGTTTTAATCTACCGCTGATTTTGCAGTAAAACAGCAGTAAACGGCCAATTTCCACTATTACCCTGACTGGAGACAGACTCGGTTCGCGGGTAAAATTGGCGGCATTATAAACCAATATCCCCACAAACTGGAACGTATATGTTCACTTTGTGGTCACCCGAGTCTTGCGCCATGTCTACGTTTGACCCCGTTATCCATTACAACCTTGCCCATTTCGAGACCAGCGCATCACGTCTCGACCAATGTCCGCCCGACACCGGTGCCGAGGTTGCCTTTGCCGGTCGTTCCAATGCCGGCAAATCCAGCGCGATCAACGCATTGACCGCACAGACCGCGCTGGCACGCACATCCAAGACCCCCGGGCGTACTCAGTTGATCAACTTTTTCAGGCTCAATATTGAAGGTCTGAGACTGGTTGACCTGCCGGGCTACGGTTACGCCAAGGTGCCGGTTGCGATGAAACTTCACTGGCAGCGCCATCTGGATGCCTATCTGCAGCACCGCGAGTGCCTGCAAGGTGTAGTACTGGTGATGGATATTCGCCACCCAATGAAAGAATTCGACGAAATGATGGTGCATTGGTGCTCATCCACCGGTGTACCCCTGCACGTGCTGTTGACCAAGGAAGACAAACTCAAGCGAGGGCCGGCCAAGAGCACCATGTTGCAGATTCAGAAGCAACTCAAGGAACGTTTGGGCGATAAGGTGAGCGTACAGACGTTTTCGGCTCTCAAAAAATCGGGGGTGGACCAGCTGCGTCAGCGGATTAACAGTTGGCTGCTGCCGGATCTGAAAGAGATGCAAACGGAAGAGGTTGAGTTGATTCCACCCAAAGCTGACTGACAGCCAAGAAAAACCCCGGCGGGCGGAAGGGGAGCACCGCTGCCGGGGCAAGATGTCATGACAGACAGAGCCACGACTCCACGCTGGCAAGACTGGGATTTAATGCCGTGGCTCATCGAATAAGACATCGCATCCGACAAAAGTTCACTTTTGTTCAAAAAAAGATCAGTGCGCCTGTTCCCAGTTATCTCCCACACCCGCTTCCACCAGCAGCGGTACCGCCAGTTCCGCGGCGTCTTCCATCAGCGGTTTGACCTGCGCGATAAAGTTATCCACTTCTCTTTCACGCACCTCGAATACCAGTTCGTCGTGTACCTGCATGATCATGCGCGCATCCATATTGCCCTGTTCCAGCCAGTTATCCACCGCAATCATGGCGTGCTTGATGATATCGGCAGCCGTGCCCTGCATCGGCGCATTGATTGCCGTACGCTCGGCGGCCTGCCGCTTCATCGGATTGCGGTCGTTGATCTCCGGCAGATAGAGGCGGCGGCCGAACAGTGTCTCAACATACCCCTGATCCCGTGCCTGGGCACGGGTTTCATCCATATAGCGCTGAACGCCGGGATAGGTGGCGAAGTAATGCTCAATGTAGCTACCGGCCTCCTTGTTGCCGATCCCCAACTGCCGCGCCAGACCAAAGGCCGACATGCCATAGATCAGGCCGAAGTTGATCGCCTTGGCGCTGCGGCGTTGATCCGCCGTAACCTTATCCACAGTGGTACCAAACACTTCGGCTGCAGTCGCCTTGTGGATATCCTCCCCCTGACGGAACGCATTCATCAGTCCTTCGTCTCCGGACAGGTGCGCCATGATGCGCAGCTCAATTTGTGAATAATCCGCCGCCACAATCCTGTAACCCTCAGGTGCCACAAAAGCGTTACGAATACGCCGCCCTTCAAGGGTACGCACCGGGATGTTCTGCAGGTTGGGTTCGGATGACGACAGACGACCGGTTGCCGTCACCGCCTGATGATAGGACGTATGGATACGACCGGTGGCCGGGTTGATCATCTGCGGCAGCTTGTCGGTATAGGTGCTCTTGAGCTTGCTCAGGCCACGCTGCTCGATCAGCAGCTTGGGGAGCGGGTAATCCAGCGCCAGCTCCTGCAACACTTCTTCAGCTGTCGAAGGAGCCCCCTTGGGGGTTTTCTTCTTCACCGGCAGGCCCATCTTGTCGAACAGGATCGCCTGCAGCTGTTTGGTGGAGTTGAGGTTGAACTCTTCGCCGGCAAGCTCGAAGGCTTCCTTCTCGATCTCGTTCAGGCGCAGTTCCAGCTCCCGGCTCTGTTCGCCCAGAATGTTGGCATCCACCAGCGCACCACGATACTCCATGCGTGACAGCACCGGGATCAGCGGACGTTCGATCTGCTCGAACACCTTGAGCAATTCACCCTCGGCGGCCAGCTGCGGCAGCAGTTTATGATGCAGGCGCAAGGTGATGTCGGCGTCCTCCGCCGCATAGGGTGCGGCCTGTTCCAGCTCGATCTGGTTGAAGGTCAGCTGTTTTTTGCCCTTGCCGGCGATATCTTCAAAGCTGGTCGTGCTCACACCCAGATGACGATCCGCCAGCGTATCCATGTCATGACGGCTGGCGGTGGAATTTAATACGTAGGACTCCAGCATGGTATCGGCACCGATGCCCTGCAGTTCGATGCCGTAATGGCGCAGTACGTTCATGTCGTACTTGATATGCTGGCCGATCTTTTTCAGCTCCGGATCTTCCAGCAGCGGCTTCAACTGCGCCAGCACAGCCTCGCGATCCAGCTGCGCCGGAGCACCCATGTAATCGTGCGCCAGCGGTACATAGGCAGCCTTGCCCGGCTCCACCGCGAAAGAGACACCCACCAGCTGCGCTTCCATGTAGTTCAGACTGGTGGTTTCAGTATCGAAGGCAAACTCTCCGGCGGCTTTCAATCTCTCCAGCCAGGTATCAAGGGCCTCTTGCGTCAGCACCGTTTCATATTCGGTTTCGATGCTGTCTTCAGCCTCAACCGGTTCATCGGCACCCAACTCTTTGGCGTTGCCTGCCTCAAGTTCACGTACCCAGCTTCTGAACTCAAACTGCTTGAACATCTCGATTAACTGATCAGGGTTCGGTTCAGGCAGGGTAATGTCATGCAGCGAGATGTGCAGTGGCACATCGGTCTTGATGGTGGCCAGCAAATAGGACAGCTCCGCCGCCTCGCGGTTGTCTTCCAGCTTTTTCGGCATGGTTTTGGCACCGCGGAATCCCAGCTCGGGGATCTTATCCAGATTTTCATAAAGGTCCTTGATGCCGCCAATGCCCTGCAACAGCGCCAACGCCGTCTTTTCACCTACGCCCGGCACACCCGGGATGTTGTCCACCTTGTCCCCTTGCAGCGCCAGCAGGTCGATCACCAGATGCGGCGGCACACCGAACTTTTCCTCGACCCCGGCCACATCCATCCTGGTGTCATTCATGGTGTTGATCAGGGTGACATGTTCGTCCACCAGCTGCGCCATGTCCTTGTCACCGGTGGAGATCACGACCGGGCGACCGGACTCGCTTGCCTGACGTGCCAGCGTACCGATCACATCATCCGCTTCCACCCCGTCCTCGACGAACAGCGGCAGCCCCATGGCCCGAATGATGGCGTGAATCGGTTCCACCTGAGCACGCAGATCGTCCGGCATGGGCGGGCGGTGTGACTTATACTCAGCATAGATCTCGTCGCGGAAGGTTTTGCCCTTGGCATCGAAAATGACGGCGACGGGGCTGTCGGGATAATCCTTGAGCAGACGCTTGAGCATCGAGGTCACAACCCTGATGGCACCGGTTGGCGTACCGTCGGCAGTACGCAAATCAGCCTGCTGGGAGGCGAAAAATGCTCGATAAAGGTAGGAGGAGCCATCCACCAGAATGACCGGGGCGTGCTGTTCGCTCATGGGAGTATCCATTTAAAACTGTTTCGGGGTTGTCGGCGCCTGCGACAAGGCCCACAATCATAGACAATTCGACCCCGACTAACCAATTGGGAAGCAATGATGCTGAAAAAACTGACGCTGGTGGCAGTATTGGCACTGGCCCCTCTGGCCCAGGCAGAAGTGGTGGATGACCCGGCCCTGACCGAGCCGGAAATTACCATTACCCACGATGGTGAAAGCACCTATTACGAGTACACCATCAACGGCCAGCTGCGCGAAATAAAGGTCGTGCCCAAGGTCGGCAAGCCCTACTATCTGGTACCGGCCGATGGCTCCAAATTCATTCGCGTAGAGGAATCACAGCTGCTGATTCCAAAATGGGTCATTTTCCGCTGGTAACCGACATTGGCCGTATATACCGATATCAGCCGCGCTCAACTTGAAGCCCTGCTGGAAGACTATGCGCTGGGTAGACTGGTCAGCTTCGAAGGGATCGAAGGTGGCATCGAGAACAGCAACTTCTTCGTTACGCTGGACCTTGACGGCCGCGAACAGCAGTACGTTCTGACGCTGTTCGAAGAGTTGGCCTTCGACGAGATGCCGTTCTTTGTCGAGCTGGGCCAGTGGCTGCATGCGCGTCAGGTACCTGTTCCCTATGCGATCAAGGATCGTAACGGTATTGCGCTGAAGCAGTTGTGCGCCAAACCCGCTTTTTTCCAGCCCCGTTTCCAGGGGCATCATGTTAGCCGCGAACAGCTTGCGCCCGATCATTGCACCGAAATCGGTACCGCGCTTGCACAGTTCCACCTTGCCGGCGAAGAGTTCTATCTGCGCAGACAGGCTCAGAGGGGCGTGTTCTGGTGGCGACGCGAGAGTCAGGCCATTCGTCATCTGCTCAAACCGGAAGATGCCGAGCTCTTGCAGCAGGAAGTAGCCCTGTTCGACCAGTTGAGAGAAAAGCCCTTCGGCTTGCCGCTGGGTACCATTCACGGAGACCTTTTCCACGACAACGCCCTGTTCCACGGCAGTCGTCTGGAAGCGATCCTCGATATCTACAACGCGGCAACCGCCTTCCTGCTGTTTGACCTGGCCATTGTCGCCAACGACTGGTGTACCGATGCACAGGGGCAGGCTGATCCGGCACGGGAGCAGGCACTGCTCAAGGCCTATGCCAGTGTGCGCCCGTTTACCGATGAAGAAGTCGCTGCCTGGCCGACACTGGTTCGCACCGCTGCCATGCGTTTCTGGCTGTCGCGACTGATACCCTGGCTCGGGGTTGAGCAGGCCTCACGCAGTGGCATCAGCACCAAACTGAAAGACCCGGACGAGTTCCGTCGCGTCCTGCTGGCACGTATCGAAACACCCGCCTCAATCTGACGGTTCCGGCCCGGATCGGCTCTTGGCTTCAGACCAGGTCGTCCGGGCTGATATACTGCAGCCTTTCCACCTCGATTCATCTGATTTCAACTCGGCAGGGCCCATGGACGTTACACACATCATCGATTCGCTCAACGACGCCCAGCGGCAGGCGGTTACCGCTGATCTGAACAACCTGCTGGTTCTGGCAGGTGCCGGCTCCGGCAAGACGCGGGTACTGGTGCACCGCATCGCCTGGCTGATCGAGACCGAAGGCCTTTCACCCTATTCAATCATGGCGGTGACCTTTACCAACAAGGCGGCACGGGAGATGCGCGGGCGAATCGAGCACCTGCTGGGAATCAACACCCACGGCATGTGGGTGGGTACCTTCCACGGTCTGGCACATCGCCTGCTGCGTGCCCACTGGCGCGATGCCGGGCTGCGGGACAACTTCCAGATCATGGACAGCGACGACCAGCTGCGCCTGATCAAGCGACTGTGCAAGGAGATGAATCTGGACGACAGCCGCTGGCCGGCACGTCAGTTTCAGTGGTTTATCAATGGCCAGAAGGACGAAGGCCTGCGCAGCGCCCACATCGAGCGGACGGGCGATCCGTTCCAGGCGATGATGATTCGGGTCTATGAAGCCTATGAAGAGGCCTGTGAACGGGGTGGCATGATCGACTTTGGCGAGTTGTTGCTGCGGGCACTGGAACTGCTGCGCGACCGCGCACCCCAGCTGCTCAAGCACTACCGCGAACGTTTTCGCTACGTGTTGGTGGATGAGTTTCAGGACACCAACGCCATTCAGTACGCCTGGCTGCGCCTGCTGTGCGAGGGCGATAACAAGCTGATGGCGGTGGGCGATGATGACCAGTCGATCTACGGCTGGCGCGGCGCTC
This sequence comes from Marinobacterium sp. MBR-109, assembly GCF_040547565.1. Lineage (NCBI taxonomy): Bacteria > Pseudomonadati > Pseudomonadota > Gammaproteobacteria > Oceanospirillales > Oceanospirillaceae > Marinobacterium > Marinobacterium sp. MBR-109. The sequence goes on along the minus strand of NZ_JBEPPZ010000010.1, from coordinate 121,687 downwards.
GCATCGAGAACATCCAGCATCTAGAGCAGCACTTCCCGGGTACCGAAACCATCCGTCTGGAGCAGAACTACCGCTCCACCGGCACCATTCTCGGCGCTGCCAATGCCGTAATACAGAACAACTTCGGCCGTCTGGGCAAAGAACTGTGGACCGAGCTGGGCGATGGCGAGCCGATCTCGCTCTACAGCGCCTTCAACGAGCAGGACGAGGCACGCTTCATCGTCGACCAGATCCAGAAGTGGGTGGAAGAGGGCAACCGCCGCGACGAGTCGGCCATTCTGTACCGTTCCAACGCCCAGTCACGGGTACTGGAGGAGATGCTGATCCGGGCCGGCATGCCCTACCGCATCTACGGCGGCCAACGATTCTATGATCGGCTGGAGATCAAAAACGCACTGGCCTATCTGCGTCTGCTGGCCAACCGCGATGACGATACCGCCATGGAGCGAGTGATCAATGTCCCCACTCGCGGTATCGGTACCCGCACCATCGAAGCGATCCGCGAACATGCCCGTGGCGAGAACGTTTCCATGTGGCGGGCCGCCAACGAAATCACCGAGCTTAAAACCCTGCCGGCCCGCGCCAACAACGCCCTGCAAACCTTTGTCGACCTGATCAATCAGCTGGATGCCGATACCCGCAGTACCGAGCTGCACGAGCAGACCGAGCATGTGGTGCAGCATTCCGGCCTGATTGAGCACCACGAGAAAGAGAAGGGTGAAAAGGGCCAGTCCCGTATCGAAAACCTTGAGGAACTGGTCAACGCCGCACGCCAGTTTGCCGGCCAGTGGCAGGAAGACAACGAAGAGGGGTTCAACTCACCACTGGCTGCGTTTCTTGATCAGGCGGCACTGGATGCCGGTGAGGCACAGGCCGATGTGCACACCGACAGTGTACAGCTGATGACGCTGCACTCCGCCAAGGGACTGGAGTTCCCGCTGGTATTCATGGCCGGCATGGAGGAGGGGCTGTTCCCGCACAGCATGTCGGCGGAAGAACCGGGAAGGCTGGAGGAAGAGCGCCGGCTCTGCTACGTGGGTATTACCCGTGCCATGCAGAAGCTGTACATGACCTACGCCGAGTCACGCCGCCTGCACGGCAAGGAGACCTTGAACCGAGCATCGCGCTTCATCAACGAGATACCGGCAGAACACATGGAAGAGGTGCGCCTCAACGCAACCGTTCGCCGCCCTTACGGCAGCGGGTACGATTCCGAGAGCAGCCTGTTTGGCGGTGGCAGCTCACTGTCCAGCGCCGAGATTCCCAGTACCGACCTGCGCCTTGGTCAGGCCGTGACGCATGCCAAATTTGGCGTTGGCATGGTGACCAACTTCGAGGGCAGTGGCCCCAAGGCACGGGTACAGGTCAACTTTGAGGACGCCGGCAGCAAATGGCTGGTGGTGGGTTTTGCCAACCTGCAGCCGCTGTAGAACGTCAATGCTGAAACGGGTAGAGACTGCCCAGCCCCAGAATGCGCGTCAGCTCATCCAATGCAACGCGCGACTCATCCAGCAGAGCCGGGTCAGCCAGCTCGGAGGGCGCCAGCCGGTCTCGGTAATGGCGCTCAACCCAGTCGGTCAGCTGTGCATACAGTTGATCACTGAACAGGACTCCCTGGTGGCAGGCTTCCAGCGCTTTCGGCTCCAGCACCACTCTTAGCCGCAGGCAGGCCGGACCGCCACCATTGCGCATGCTCTGGCGCAGATCCGCCACCTCCACTGCATCGATCCCTTTCCGTGCTTTGAGCAATGTTTGCAGATAATGCCAAACCTGCTCATTTTCACGGCACTCCTGTGGCGCCAGCAGCAGGGTGTGGCCTCCGGACAGCGTCAACAGCTGGCTGTTGAACAGATAGCTCTGTACCGCTGCCTGCAACGATATTTCATGCTCATTCACCTGAATCAGGTTCAACTCGCCGTTCAAGGCATGGTCCAGCTGATCAAGCACCTGTAGCTGGTCTACAAAAGCGGACTCATGACAGAACAGAAGAGTACGATTGGCCACCGCGATCACATCATTGTGAAAAACACCGGCGTCGATGGCGTCAGGCCGCTGTTGCGCATATATAACCCGCGTTGGATCCAGCCCATGCTGACGCGCCACCGCCTCACTGGCTTCAAGGGTTTGACGGGCAGGGAAGCGCTGCGGTCCGGGCTGCTGCCGACTTCGACCATGAACAAAAAGGGCCACTCCTCGATTTGAATAAGCTGTGCATAACCTGCTGTGATTGGCTCCACCCTCATCTCCCAGTGCCGCTGTTGCCGGCAACGGGCTGTGGACACAAAAGAACTCGGGATGGTGAAATATGGCCCGCAGGATAGTCCCGGTCATATCGGCTTCGATACTGCGATGTAGCTGAGAGACCAGGTTGGCCGGCGTAAAATGCACACGCCCATCACCTGTATCAGCTGCGGGCGATACCGTTGCTGCATTGGCGGCCCACATGGCAGACGCCGAGCAGCAGGCCGACAACAGCCAGGGAGCTTCATGGGCGGCGCGAGCCAGTACCTCAGCGTCACTGCCGTCAAACCCCAACTGACGCAGCAGCCCAGGCTCCGGCCTGGGCTGGGGTGGCAGAAGGCCCTGTGACAGACCCAGATCATGCAGGCGCTTCATTTTGGCCAACCCCTGCAAGGCGGCCGCTCTGGGGTTCGAGACCTGCTCACGATTGCGGGCCGAAGCCAGATTGCCCGACGCCAGACCACTATAGTTGTGGGTAGGCCCTACCAGGCCATCAAAATTGACTTCTACCGCCTTCATCCCTTCGCTCCCAATACCATGCCCGGTGGCAGGCTCTGTGGCAGCTCAAGCCGTGCGCTTTCCAGCCCGGCCACGGGATAGGCACAGTAATCCGCCGCATACCAGGCACCGGGGCGGTGGTTGCCGCTGGCACCGATACCACCAAAAGGCAGTGCACCGGACGCCCCGGTCAAGGGCCTGTTCCAGTTCACCACACCGGCGCGGATATGGCAGTGGAAGTGGTCAAACTCTGCCTCACTGTCACTGATCAGCCCGGCACTGAGGCCATATCGGGTGCGGTTGGCCAGGGTAATTGCCTGATCAAAGTCACGGTAGCGAATCAGTTGCAGCATCGGACCAAAATACTCCTCATCGGGCGCCCGCGCTCCCAGCGCAGTCACATCGATCAACCCCGGCGTCAGCAGGGCACTGCCTTCACGCACAGATTGCATCGGCATCACCACCTCAGCCCCCATCAATTGAAGCCGCTGTTGGGCAGCCAGCAGGTTACCCACAGCTGCAGACGAAATCAGGCTGCCCATGAACGGCTGTGGGTCGGCAAAGGGGTTGTCCACTTTCAGCCTGCCCACCGCCTCAGCCAGCCTGTTGATAAACTCATCGCCCCAGTTACCCACAGGTATCAGCAGGCGACGCGCACAACTGCAACGCTGTCCACCGCTCAGAAAGGCTGACTGGATAACACAGAACAGGGCCGCTTCAATATTATCCACAGGCCGCAGCAGGAGCGGATTATTGCCTCCCATCTCAAGCGCCAGCAGCTTGCCGGGGCGGTTGCCAAATTGCTGCTGCAGGCGCTCTCCCGTGGCTGAGCTGCCGGTAAAGCAGATGCCGTCAAGCTGTTCACTGGCCGCCAACGCCTGCCCAACTTCGGCACCGCCCTGCAACAGGTTAAGCACGCCGTGTGGCAGCCCGGCTCGTTGCCAGAGTTCAACCATGTGACGGCTCACCAGCGGGGTCTGTTCACTGGGCTTGAACAACAGCGTATTGCCTGCCAGCAGGGCCGGCACGATATGGCCATTGGGCAGGTGACCGGGGAAGTTGTAAGGCCCGAACACCGCCAGCACGCCATGCGGTTTGTGTCGCAACGCCATGCGCACGCCGTCCTGTTCGGTTATCCGGCTGCCGGTTCGCTCATTGAAAGCGCGTATCGACAGGGCGGTTTTGCCGACCATGCTGGTGACTTCGGTGCGCGCCTCCCACAACGGCTTGCCGGTTTCTTCCGCGATACAAACCGCCATCGGTTCCGCTTCCTGCTGCAACAGCTCTGAATAGCGCTCAACCAGCTGTCGACGCAGGTCAAACCCCAGCCCGACCCAGTTCGGCGCCGCCCGCCTCGCGGCAGACAATGCCCGTTCAACCTGCTCCAGACTGGCACTCTGGCCACTCCAGAGCCGCTCTCCATTGACCGGATTAGTCGAAACCAGTGGCGAACCTTCACCGGTCACCCAGCTGCCGTTGATCAGCAGATCCAGCATGTTCACCTTCCTTCACGGCGCCACTGCACCGGATCATCCTGCGCCAGTTCAAACAGCAGCGCGGCGCTCAGCCGGGCCCGTTCTGCCAGACTGGCAACCAGCAGGAATTCGTCGCTGGAGTGGATGGCACCGCCACACACTCCCAGTGTGTCGATATTGGGCAGGCCCGCCGCCGCCAGATTATTGCCATCGCAGCAGCCGCCACTGGGCAGCCAGCTCAGCTCGGTACCCAGCTCCTGGCCGATCTGGCGCAGGCGTTCAAACAGCCGGAGGTGTGGCCCAAGCGGCTTGGGCTTGCGCCCAAAACGGCCATCCAGCTCAATTTGAATACCCTCCTGCCGGCGGATCTGCCGTTGCAAATGCTCCAGCTGCTGCAGGCACCAGAGCTCATCTTCAGGCTGTTCAATGCGGATATTGAAGCGTGCCATCGCCCGGTCGGGCACCACGTTGACCGCACCACCCCCATGAATATAGCCGGGATTGATGGTTACGCCTGCTTGCTGACCGTTAAGATCATCCAGCCCACTGATGAAATCGCACAGCGCACGGATCGCGTTACGACCCAGGTGATGCTCACGCCCGGCATGAGCTGCACGCCCAGTTACACGCACGCTGAAATTGCCACTGCCCTTGCGCGCGCCGGCGAGAGAACCATCGGCCAATGCCGGTTCAAACACCAGCCCCATGTCAGCCTCTGCCGCACAGCGCGCGATCAAATCCGCTGAACAGGGCGAGCCGATCTCTTCATCCGGGTTAAGCAGCCATCGCCAGCCGATTCTGCCCGCCAGCGGCGATGCCTCCAGCGCCGCCAATGCATGCAGCGCTACCACCAGCCCGCCTTTCATATCGGTTACCCCGGGGCCGTTGAGGCGTTCCGCATCCAGCCAGCATATCTGCTGGAAGGGATGGTCAGCGCCATACACCGTATCCAGATGCCCCATCAACAGCAGCTGCAGCGGCGCATCCGGGTGCTTTCGCAGCTGCACCGCCTGCCCAAGGGGCTGCTCCTGCCATTCGGCTCTGTCCGTAAGTTGACGGTAATGCGGCAGCTCTATTCGCTGCTCAACAGCACCCAGTGCGACTGCAAACTTGATCAGCCTGTCAGCGACCGCATTAACGCCCGTGACATTGAACGTACCCGAATTGATCTCGGCCAGCGCAATTGTCTGCTCCAGCATCAGCGCCTGCTGATCGGGTAACCAGTGGTAATAGGATTGCCGCACACGACCTCCGATTCCGTTGCACGGTTTCAGTATCGGTCAGGCCAAGAGGGGATGCCAGTTCAGATAAGGGGTTGCAGTGCCTGCCACAGCAGACGCAATGCCAGCACAGTGACGATAATGCGGAACAGACGGTTGAACCAGACCGAGCTGACTTTCTGCAGCAGGTTAAGCCCGATCCAGGTGCCCAGCATGCCACTGAGAATCATCAGGCCGATCAGCGGCAACCAGTCGATAAAGGAAAAGCCGATAAAGGAGAACACCACACCCTTGAGCAGGTGCTGACCGGTCATGGCCGCCGCAAAGGTCGCTACGGTCTGCATCTTGTCATGGCTGTGACGGTGCACGAATGCGGCCACCAGTGGGCCGCTGGCCCCCACGAACATGGAGACAAAGGTGGTCAGAGAACCGGCCAACAGCGTGCGCAGGGGTGTCAATGTGCGTGCAGTCGGCTTTGGACCCCACACCATCCAGAGAATGAAACCGGCCACCGCCAGCTGAATCACCTGCAGCGGCAGCTGTACCACGACCAGTGACGCCAGCCCGGCACCGATCAGGGCACCGGTCAGGAAACGCCCACACAGTGGCCAGTCGATGTGCTGCCGGGTCATCAGGGCGCGGTTGCCGTTGGAGCCCAGCTGAACCAGGCCATGTACGGGGATCAGTGCGGCGATCGGTACGATCTGTGCCATCACAACCAGCAACAGAACGCCGCCGCCAATTCCAAGGGTCGCGGTCAACAGGGAGGTAAACCCTGCGGTCAGGATCAGCCAGACAGCATCCAGCGCCAGCAGTTCAGGCGGTAACCAGCCGATCACGCCTGCTGCATGGCCAGCATCACCTGCTGTGCCCAGTTCAGGCTGTGGCGATAGGCCACTTCATAGAAGGGCTTGTTCAGCTCACGGCTGAGCTGTTCAAATTCACCCCGCTCGTAATACTCAACCTGCTGCAGCAGCTCACCACAGGAACCGCTGCGGCCGATCAGAGCGTCTTTCATATCCTGCTGCAGGGGTACCTGAGACAGAAGCTCTTCCATCTCCATGTCCAGCAATACATCCAGCTGCGACAGCAGGCCGACGACGAAATGGTTGATCGGTTCATCCCGCCCCAGCATTTCGGCCAGCAGTTCGCAGAATCGGCCACGCACCAGCATGTTGCGCGTCAGTTCATCCGGCTTGGTTTTATCGGTACTGGTCAGGAACAGCATCACCCAGCGTTTGATCTGATCGATGCCGAGCAGGGAGATGGCGTGAGAGAGTGAGCTGATTTCGCGCTTGAGATTGAAGGCGGCGGAGTTGACCACCCTCAGGATCCGGTAGGTCAGGGCCGGGTCATGCAGTGCGATCTGTTCAATGGACTGGGCCGTGGCGCTGGGGCGCTGCATCTCGGTGAGCAACTCCAGCAGAACCACCTTGTTGCCGGTGATCTTCTTGCCCTTGACCGGCTCGGGCTTGCTGAGGAAGTAGCCCATGTAGAGGGCAAACCCCATCTCGAGGCAGCGACGAAACTCTTCCTGGGTTTCCACCTTATCGGCCAGCAGCTCCAGCTGGTAGGTCCGCAGGCGCTGCAGCAGGGCAGGGATGTTATCCAGCCCCAGCAGCTGAATATCCAGCTTCAGGACGTGAACGATGTTCAGCAATGGCTCGAACTTGGGGTCTCGCGGGTCGTAATCCGCCAGAGCCAGTCGGTAGCCCTGCTGCGCCAGCCCCTTCACTCGGGCAATGAACTCGGGCGTTATATCCGAGTGGCCCAGAATTTCCAGCACGAAATTCTGCTTCGGCAGTTCGGGCACATCATTGTTGAGCAGGAAGCTGTCCGTTACCTTGAGGAAACAGGGCAATGACTGAACCGACCCGCCCTTGGTGATACTGGAGTAGGTGCCCAGCAATACACCGAGGGTGGCATCTTCATCCTTCAGACCTTCAACAAAATTGCCATCCGTATCACGGAACAACAACTCGAAGGCGACCACATCCTGGCTCTTGGTATAGATGGGCTGTCGCGCCATCAACACCTGGAGCTGCTGTTCATCTGCCATGATCTGAGGGCCGGTCGACGCCACTGTTGACTCCTTGTAGGTAGACTACCTGTATCACATTCAAACGGGAGTTAGAGTATATCGACTCACTCCCGCAGAGAACAGAGCCCTTACTAAGCTATAGGTTACAGGCTTCAATACTGCTCGGCCTGCTCGTCGATGGTGGCATACACCTCGTAGCTGCCATCCTTTTTCACCAGCAGCACCTGGTAGGGACTGAAGCGATCATCGACTTCCATACCCGGACTGCCCATCGGCATGCCCGGCACGGCCAGCCCCAGTGCATCGGCGGGTGGCTGCTGCAGGAAACGCTGCATCAGCTTGGCCGGTACATGGCCTTCAAACAGGTAGCCCTGTTCGGACACGGCAGTGTGACAGGAGTGGTACTGCCCCTGCAGGCCCATATCCAGCTTCAGCTGGGTCAGGTTATCAGGGTGATGGGGCACTGAGTGAAAGCCTGCATCGTCGACATGGTCCATCCAGTCCACGCAGCAGCCACAGGTTGGACTCTTGTAAACGCGCAGGTTCATGGCATCCGCCCTGGCTTGCTGGACCGTTTCCTGCACTGCCGGCTTCGAGGCGTCTGAGGTGGTCTGAGAGTCGCTGCAGGCGCTCAGAAAGGCGGTAAATGTCACTAATGAAAGGGCCGCAAGGCCGGTACGATAGAAGGACATGGAATTTCTCCTCTGTGCGAACGCTCGGCCCACACAATGCTGTTTCAAGGGGAGGGAGCCAGGCTCCCGAAGCACACTTCAGATCAGTACGCGGGTCTGGGTGGCTGATAGCGGGAGAAAACCGGTGCATCCGGTGGCTGTAACAGATAGGTATGGCGGTGCACGTCCGCCGGTCGCAACAGCACCATCGGACTGCTCAGTACCAGCGCGCTGCCCTGAGCACAGTGGTCGGCGCAGTCAGCTTGAAGATTGTCGCAACAAGCCGCTTCATGAGGCTGCTCCAGATGGCAGCCGCTGCCCGAAGGCTGATGCGCAGTGATCATCGGTGACACGCAGTGATTACTGACAGGTTGCTGCTCGGCGGGAAGCGCCGCCTGAACCAGACTGAACAGCTGCAGCACCAGCACAGCCACCAGCATCAGAGCCACAAGGGCCTGAGGGCGATGGGAGTCAAAATGGTCAGTGCGGGTCTGAAACACGTCGGATTCGTCAATTGAGATCTCAGTGCCTAAGGTACCCACAAGCAGTCACGGGTTCAATGCTGCTGAGAGAACCGCTGGTACTAAGCTTTCTCCATGCTGGTATAAGGCCATCCATCCGGCACCAGAAAAAAACGCTTTGTCTCGCGCCATACACCGCTATTTCCATCCTGCCCCAACTGTGCAAACAGCTTTGGTGGGCCTCCGGCCGCAATGCGAGCGGCCTGCTCAAGCGCCAGCGCGCCATCCGGCCGGCACGTCTGATGCCAGGGGCCCAGCCAGTCAGGCTTGTTCAGCTGCACACTGGTTTCCAGCCGTAATTCACTTACCTGCGATGCTCGCAGCCAGTCGCCACGCAAGTGGTTCTCCGACACATTGGGCGGCAGCGGCAGCGCACTCTGCCCGGCTGGATAAAACAGGTACCCCGGCATCAACAACCGTGATCGTGCCGGCTGCGGCAACCCTTGTTCAGCCAGCATAGTCCGCGTGGCGGGCTGTTCAGCCATCTTCACCTGATGACCAAGCAGGCGCTCGGTTTTCAGATCCAGCCGATCACGGCTGTTGGGGCCGTACCAGTACGGGTCATCAGCCCCGGCCGCCAGATAGAATTTCACCGCGATTTCATGATGCTCTACCTCACCGCTGACCGGGTTGCGCAGGAGAAAATCCAGCTCTCCCAGTGTATGACCCTGTTCACGCACCTGAAGGTTGTGCCCCAGCAACTCCCAGCCCAGTACTCGAGTCATCAGACAGGCATACAGCTGCTCGAAGTACAGGCCAAGGCGCAGCTCTGCCGCCGTATTCAGTTGCTGCAGCAGGTCCGGGCATTGCGCCAGACGATCGATACGCTGTCTGTAGTCCTGCGGCAGCGCTGCTGTCAGGTCAAATACTCGCTCATGTCTTAACAGTGATGGCGCCCGGCAGAGCCAGTGCATATGGCGCAGGCTGCGCGGCAGGGACTCAATTTCGCTTGCCTTGTACATCAGCTTCTCCGCAGGCCCGGGCTCTTTATTCGGCATCATAGCCCATACTGATTCAGGTTTGCGGTTATAGTGATATGTCAAAAAACAAACCAGCTGATACATTATCCCGGTTCGGTTCTGCACCGTGCCGCTGAAACAAGCGTATCAATTTGACAAAAGGCCCCCGCAACACCGGCTCGATTCACTAAGGGTGAACCTGCCCGGCTTGAAATGAGGACACATCATGTGGGACCAACGCTACAGCAGTGACACCTTCGTCTACGGCACAAAGCCCAATGACTTTCTGGCCGAGCAGGCTCATCGCATACCGGCCGGCACCGTACTCTGCCTTGCCGAGGGGGAAGGGCGCAATGCGGTCCACCTGGCCGGGCTGGGTTTTGAAGTCCATGCCGTCGACCTTTCATCGGTGGGACGCGACAAGGCACTGAAGCTGGCACAACAGACCGGTGTTGATATTCGCTATGACGTGGGTGATTTGGCCCACCTGGAGCTGGGCGAAAACCGTTGGAGTGGCATCGTTTCCATCTTTGCCCACACGCCTTCAACCCTGCGCAGGCAGCTGCACGGCAAGATAGCGCAGGCTCTCAAACCCGGAGGCGTATTCATCCTTGAAGGTTTCAGCCTTGACCAACTGGCCAGCAGCGGCACGGGTGGGCCACAGAACCCCGACATGCTGATGTCACTGCACGAGCTGCGTGAAGAGCTGTCGGAACTTGACCTGCAGATTGCGCAGGAGGGGATCCGCCGCGTTGATGAAGGCGAGCTGCATCAGGGTGAATGCTGCGTGGTACAGATAGTGGCGGTGAAAGCCTGAAATATACAAACGCTATCTGAACGATAATTTTTAATAAATTCCATTGATTCGAAGTGCTCTGCAGAGTGGGTCCGTTACGTATAGTGCCTAACCGGTACATCTTTAACTGAATTCACGGCGCGTTAACAGGAAGAACATTCAATATTGAAACTCTTTTCAATCCCAAGAGCACTGCAGCAACATGCCCCCCCAAGCGGCCAGCATGATGGACAGCCGTCATACCCAGATGCAAACCGGACTGAGCCATATTCGTGAGGCCGGCAGCGCAATGCGGCAGGAAAGTGATCACCTGGGTCGGCTGGCGGCCAAATTCAGGTTGTAAATACTGATTTCGATCCTTTCCGTTATACTCCTGCGCAACAATACGGAGCAAACCGACAGGAGAAACCCCCATGCGTTGCCATGAAGTGGATTACGAGCTGATCGGCTCGGAGATGCAGCTGGTTGAAGTGGAGCTTGACCCGGGCGAGACCGTCATCGCCGAAGCCGGGGCCATGACCTATATGGAAGAGGAGATCGCCTTTGAAACCAAAATGGGCGATGGTTCCAATCCCGACGAGGGCCTGATGGGCAAGCTGTTCTCCGCCGGCAAGCGTGTATTTACCGGCGAATCGATCTTCACCACTCACTTCAGCAACCGCGGCAGCCACAAGCGCCGGGTCGCCTTTGCCGCGCCCTACCCGGGCAACATCGTGCCACTCAACATGGCCCTGCTGGGCGAAAAAGTGATCTGCCAGAAGGATGCCTTCCTCTGTGCTGCGCTGGGCACCCGCATCAGCATCACCTTCAACCGTCGCATCGGCGCCGGCTTTTTCGGTGGTGAAGGTTTCATCCTGCAGAAGCTGGAAGGCGATGGCATGGCCTTCATTCAGGCTGGCGGCACCGTGGTGGAAAAGAAACTGAACGGCGAAACCCTGCGCGTGGATACTGGCTGTCTGGTCGGCTTTACCGAAGGAATCGACTACGACATCCAGCGCGCCGGCAACCTTAAATCGATGGTGTTTGGCGGTGAGGGTCTGTTTCTGGCCACACTCAGAGGTACCGGCACTGTCTGGCTGCAAAGCCTGCCGTTCTCACGCATGGCCGACCGCATCCTGGCCCATGCTCCATCCAATGGTGGCAAGGATCAGGGCGAAGGTTCGGTGCTGGGCGGTATTGGGCGGGTGATTGGCGGGCGCTGAGTAGAGCTTTATTTATCCAGTACACACAAACTCGCCTACTACCCGATACCGATGGTCTTCGTCATCACTCAACTCAATGGGCAGGAAATGCTGTCCACTGTGATCAGATTGTGACCAAGCCGGAATTCAGACTGTGCAAGCTTTTCCACGCGCGCCGTAGCTCAGCTGGATAGCGTAGCTGTTCCGAAGGAACTCAATGAGATAGGGAGAAGTAAAAAATGGCGCGCCTGGAGGGATTCGAACCCCCGACCAACAGGATCGGAACCTGCTACTCTATCCAGCTGAGCTACAGGCGCGTAATAGAAGTGTTTGCGGCCCATATAGTACGGATCAGAGCCGTGTTTGCCAAGCGAATTCTAATCCCCCTGCCATCAGTCAGGTGATCTCTGCGACTAAAAGGCAGGTATAAAGTGGCACGGGAATGCTTCAACTCAATTTCCGTATGGGCTTTTTTGCCGGTATAATCCCGGGTCAGATTTTTGTGTGCGCAGTCATGTCTGCATCGGGTCCTGCCTCCACGGCATTTTCGACCGTCAGCCAGGCATCGCTGCCCCGCCAACTTACCAAGTGATGAGGTCGTGACTGTGAATAAATTTGCTGCAAAAGCTGCATCTGCACTCTGCGCGTTTGGTCTGGGCATGGCCCTGACTGTATCGGTTCAGGCTGCTACTCCTGCTGAAGAACAAATCATCGAACGCATCAAGCCTGTCGGTTCGGTCTGCGTTGAAGGCGACGAGAACTGTGGCGGTGCCGCTGCTGTTGCCGCCGCTGGCAGCTCTGCCGGTGGCCGCTCTGGTGAAGATGTATACAAGGCCAGCTGTGCAGCCTGTCACGGCACCGGCGTACTGGGCGCACCCAAGTTTGGCACCAATGAGATGCAGCTGCGTCTCGACGAAAAGGGCATGGAAACCCTGTTGACGCATGCTCTTAATGGCTTCAATGCCATGCCACCGCGCGGTACCTGCTCAAGCTGTTCCGATGAAGAGATTCAGGCGAGCATCGACTACATGCTGGAAAACTGATACCTCTCGGGTACTTTGACAAGGGCTGCTTCGGCGGCCTTTGTTGTTTCTGACCGGCACGGATTGCCGGCCAAATCTGATTCAAGGATGACGTTCATGTTCAAACCTGCCTCTGCCTTGCTGCTTGGACTTCCTTTCGCTCTGCAGGCAGCCCCGGCATCTTCGCACACCCCCATGCTTGCCACCTCGATTGGTCCTGACGTTGTGCAACCTGAAAGTCTGCATGACTGGCTGGTCAGTGAAAAATACGATGGTGTGCGCGCGTACTGGGATGGTCACCGGCTTTACAGCCGCAGTGGCTATCCGATCAAGCCACCCTCCGCAATTACGCAGAACTGGCCCGACACCCCGCTGGAAGGCGAGCTATGGATTGGCTATGGCCGTTACAGCGAGGTCGCAGCCCTGATCAATCGCCATCAGACAACCCCTGATGACTGGCAGAATGTTCGTTTCATGCTGTTTGATCTTCCACACTGGCCCGGCACTTTCCGCCAGCGCTCGGCTCGGCTTGAAGCCTTGATATCGACAACTGAAGCCGCCAACCTGGTGGCGATTCACCAGCACAGTGGGCTGGATCAGCCGGCTCTGGAAAGAATGCTGGACGCAACGATCAATCGCGGCGGCGAAGGGTTGATGCTGCACCGGGGCAGTGCCCTGTATCAGTTCAGCCGCAGCAGTGACCTGCGCAAACTGAAACGGCATCAGGATGCCGAGGCCATTGTGGTGGCTCATTTGCCAGGCAAAGGCAAATATGCGGGTATGCTGGGTGCGTTACTGGTCGAGCTGGAGGATGGGCGTCGTTTTCGCCTCGGCACCGGTTTCAGCGACGTAGAACGCGCTGAGCCTCCCCCCGTTGGCAGCCAGGTCACCTTCCGTTATGACGGGTTGACGACGCATGGGCTGCCACGTTTTGCCCGTTTTCTGCGAATACGTCGATCTGAATGACATCGCTCAAGCTCAGGGTATGCCTGTATATGGTTTTCATTCACGGGGTAACGTAGGATCAGTGTCTGTAGGGTCGACTTCTGAATGCGATAACCATGACACTTTCCAGTCTCACCATTGCCCCCTTCCGGTTGTGCAGCGCACTGTTTTTGCTGCTGCTCAGCATGCCCGTGGTTGCACAAACACTGGTAATCGCGCAGATCAGCGATCGGCCCAAGAAGGATTTTCGCCAGCTGCGACCGATGGTGCAGTTCATGGCAAAAGAACTTGAGGCGCATGGCTTCCGCCGCGGTGAAGTGCGCCTGTTTCCGGATTATGAGCAGTTGAGTGCTGCCATCAGGGCGGGCGAGGTTCACTGGGTGACAGAAACACCGTTGACCGCCGCACGCCTGGTGCAGGCAGAACTGGCAACACCATTGCTGCGCAAATGGAAACGAGGACAACGCTCCTACCAGAGCCTGATCTATGTACGTGCTGACAGTGATATCAACACACTGCAGCAGCTTAAGGGCAAAACAATTGCACTGGAGCATCAGGACTCTTTCAGCAGCTACCTGCTGCCCCTGATGGCGCTGCAGGCGGAAGGACTTAAACCACTCAAACTGGACAAGCCCGGTCAGCTCCCGCCTGCAGATCAGGTGGGTTATCTGTTCAGTCGCAATGAGAAGAACAATGTTCTCTGGGTCGACAAGGGCGTTACGGCCGCGGGAAGCGTGAACGATGGAGACTGGACAACGCCCGGCCGACTGCCTGCCGGTTTGACCGAAAAGATGCGAATTATCTACCGCTCAGAGCACTACCCGCGCGCATTTGAGCTGGTGACGCCGGCGCTGGCGCCCGCTGCCGCCCAGGCACTGGCACAGCGGCTGCTGACGCTTGATGACGAGCACAATGCACTACTGCAGCGCTATGAGCAGACCAGCCGCTTTGAACACGCCAGCGCAAAGGATATGCAATTGCTGCAACAGCTCTCTACCGGAATAGCGCCATGAAGCCACTGCGTTCATTGGCTGATCGATTGACGCTCAGTTTTGCGCTCGTTGCCTGTGTGCTGGTGGCGATTTTGATGCTGATTCTGCTGTCGGCATTCGGGCGTTTCAACCAGTTCACAACCGAAAGCGGCCAGCGCCATCTGTCCGAGGTGCTCAAAACTCAGCTGGAACAGGATGCTGCCCTGCTGGCCGATACCCTCAGCGCACAGCTGGATATCCCGCTGTATCACCTGGACCTGACCGAGATCGGAAAGCAGCTGCGGCAGGTACAGGCCCAGCCGGGACTTGATTATGTACTGCTGTTCGACCATGAGCTCAAACTGGTACACGATGGCTCAGAAGCGGTAGCCGACTACGGCCGCTCACTGGAAAGCCTCACCCAGGTTCCGGGCGATGCGGAACAGGCCTGGGTGGGCAGCACTCTGCACCTGCTCAAGCCGATACAGGTTTCTCGCCAGACTATCGGTCAGCTGGCACTGGCGGTGGACTTTACCCGTGCACTTGAAAATCTGACCGCGCACAGCCATGCCATCTCGGCAGAGGCTGCGCAGAAACAGCGGCAGCTGGCAGGCCAGCTGGTGATGGGGTCTGTGATCCTGCTGTTGCTTGCACTGCTGTTTACCTGGCTGTTCTGTCGCCGTCTGTTCCGCCCACTGCGTCAGTTGGCGGACAAAAGCCTGCGCTACGGAGAGGGTGACAAAAGCGTCAATTTTGGCATGACACAACAGGATGAGCTGGGTCAGCTCGGCAACGCACTGGAACAGATGCGGCGCAGCCTTGAACAAAGCCATCACCAGACCAACCAGCTTGCCTACCTGGACAACCTGACACAGCTGCCCAATCGACACTGGTTCCAGCAATCACTGGAACGGCTGCTGCAGTATGCGGAGCGCAACGGGCAGCGACTGGGAGTGGTGTTCATCGACCTGGATCATTTCAAGGAGGTGAACGATACCGCCGGTCACGACATGGGCGACCTGCTGCTGTTCGAGGCCGCTGCCCGACTGCGCAACCTGTTGCTGGAACTGGATGTCTGCGACCCGGAAACCGGTGAAGTACTGCTGGCACGCCTTGGCGGTGACGAATTCGTAACGCTCTATCCCGCACCCGAGCGCAGTGACCAGGTAGCCGAGCTGGCTGGCAAGGTTGCCGAGACCCTGGACCAGCCATTCCTGATCGATGGGCGCTATTTCAACATCTCCAGCAGCATTGGCATTACCCTCTACCCTGATGATGGCATCAGCAGCAGCGAGATCCTTAAAAACGCGGATATCGCCATGTATGCCGCCAAGCAGAGCGGCCGCAACCAGTACGCCTTCTTCTCGCCGCAGATGAATCAGGCACTGTCCGAGCGGCTGGAGATCCTGCAAGGCGTTCGCACGGCACTGGCAGAGTCCCAGTTTCATCTTGAATACCAGCCGGTAATTGATCTGCGCAACGGCCGTATCCGGGCCGCTGAAGCCCTGCTGCGCTGGAACCACCCAGAACAGGGCCTGATCTCGCCGGCACGCTTCATTCCGTTAATCGAAGATTCGGACCTGATGGAACCGGTTACCCGCTGGGTCGCTCACCAGGCCATCCATGATCTACTTGAGCTGCAAACGTTGTATCCCGGTTTTGTCATATCGATCAACATCTCCGGGGCCGCGTTGCATCAGGCCAGCACCCGGGAGTTTCTGACCGATCTGATCCAGAAGCAGGGCGTGCCGCCTCACTGCCTCAGTATTGAACTGACCGAGACCAGCATGATCCGTCATCTGGATGACTGCCGCGACACCCTTACACAGTGGAAAGATGCCGGGATCAACATCTGGATCGATGACTTCGGTACCGGTTACTCCTCACTGAGCTACCTGCATCAGCTGCCGATTGACGGTCTCAAGATCGATCGCAGCTTTATTCGTGAGCTGAGGCCCGAGTCTGATCACTCGCTGGTCGAATCGATCGTGACCCTGGCCCGCAGCATGAAACTCAAGACCGTGGCCGAAGGGATCGAAACCGACTCCCAACTGGCCTGCATCACCGCGTTGGGCAGCCACTATGGTCAGGGCTTTGGCCTCTATCGCCCCATGCGTTACTCATCCCTGAAACCGTTGCTGGAACAACAATGTACCGAAACCTGCTCCTGAGCGGCCTGCTGCTGGGTAGCCCGGCACTGGCGATGGATCTTGAACTGAAGACCGACCTGGAATACAGCCGCAGTCCCGAAACCCGTGAAATCCAGTACAAGAAAAGCGGCGCTTTTGATGAACTGGACGTAAAGCGCAAAACCCGCTGGGAAAGCAAATCCCTGCTCACACTGGGATTTTGGGAAGGTGAGCGCTGGGAGTGGCAGGGTCGATTGGGGATGAACTACCGCCGCACACAGGACATGAGCCTGGAGTTTCGTGAAAACGGCTCACTCAAGAACGACAAGAGTCGAACCGAGTGGCGTACCACACCCGTTATCGGCGCTGGCTTTCGGTACGATATCGGCCGTGCGCTGGGTGGCTACCGCTGGCGGCTGGACGGCTATCACGATCGTTTTATCGATGTAGCCTACAAGGCCACCAGCGTTGCACCGGATGCCAATCCCCGCAGTGGCCGCGGTACAGGGTATGAGTCGAAGCTACGCTTGAACGGCGAATACATGACGCCGATCAGCAGCCTGTTTCTGCAGCCCCGGCTGGAGGTAAAGCATCAGTATTTCAGCCAGTGGCATGACAGTGCCCGTGGCCGTGACGAAGCGGCCGAACAGGAGTTGCAGTACGAGGCCAGCCTCTGGCTGAACTGGATTCCGCCGCTGGATGGTTGGGAGCTGACTCTGGGCCCTACCTGGCAGCTGGAAGACAAGGCGGAGCGGGATCGGGACAGCCAGCAATGGAGCTGGGAAGACGAGGAGCGCTGGCTGGGACAGATCCGACTGGAATACGAGTCGCCCATGCCGGGGTTTGAATTCGAGTTCAAGATCGAGCGCCACCTGAACGGGCCCGATCGACGCGAGATGAAGTATCAGGCCGAGCTCAGCTACGAGTTCTGAGCCCGGCCTCAGCCGGTTTACAGACGCACTTCAATCCCGTGCTGGCGCATGTATTCCTTTGCCTGCGGGATGGTGTATTCATTGAAATGGAAGATCGAGGCTGCCAGAACGGCATCGGCCTTGCCCAGGGTGCAGCCTTCCACCAGATGGTCCAGATTGCCCACACCACCCGAGGCAATAACGGGCACATGCACCGCTTCACTGATGGCACGGGTCACGCCCAGGTCGTAGCCGTTTTTGACACCGTCCTGATCCATTGAAGTGAGCAGAATCTCGCCGGCACCATAGTCGACCATTTTCCTTGCCCATTCCACCGCGTCCAGTCCGGTCGGCTTGCGGCCGCCGTGGGTGAAGATCTCCCAGCGGTCGGGTTCGCCCGGCTGGCTGACCTTCTTGGCATCAATCGCCACCACGATACATTGGCTGCCAAATCTTTCCGCCGCTTCGCGCACGAAGTCGGGATTGGTCACCGCCGCGCTGTTGATCGACACCTTGTCGGCACCCGCATTGAGCATGGTGCGGATATCCTCGCAGGTACGAATGCCGCCCCCTACAGTCAGCGGAATGAACACCTGAGACGCCATTTTCTCCACGGTATGCACCATGGTGTCGCGGCCTTCATGGGTGGCGGTAATGTCGAGAAAGGTGATCTCGTCAGCGCCCTGTTCATCGTAGCGCTTGGCCACTTCTACCGGGTCGCCGGCATCACGAATATCGAGGAACTTGACCCCTTTCACCACGCGGCCGTTTTCCACGTCGAGGCAGGGGATGATGCGTTTTGCCAGAGCCATCTCGTGTCCTCTTACTTGGCAGTCAGCTGATCGCTCAGCGTCTGGGCCTCGGCCACATCCAGCGTGCCTTCATAGATGGCACGGCCGGTAATGGCGCCCAGAATACCCTGGTCAGCCACCGCCGCCAGCGCCTTGATATCGTCGATATTGGTCACCCCACCGGAGGCGATCACCGGAATACCGGCTTCACGCGCCAGCTCCACGGTGGCGTCCACGTTCACGCCCTGCATCATGCCATCACGGCTGATGTCGGTGTAGACAATGGCACTGACGCCATCGTTCTTGAAGCGCTTGGCCAGATCAACCGCCTTCACATCGGTGACTTCGGCCCAGCCATCGATCGCCACATAGCCGTCCTGTGCATCCAGGCCCACAATGATGTGGCCCGGGAACCGCTTGCACATTTCAGTCACGAATTCCGGCTCTTTCACCGCCTTGGTGCCGATGATGACGTACTCAACGCCGGCATCCAAATAGGCCTGAATGATTTCGGCAGAACGGATGCCACCACCGATCTGGATCGGCAGGTCAGGGTAGGCCTCCGCAATCTTCTTCACGATCTCGCCGTTGACCGGTTCACCGGCAAAAGCACCGTTCAGGTCAACCAGATGCAAACGACGGCAGCCGGCTTCGACCCATTTGGCGGCCATTTCGACCGGGTTGTCAGAGAATACGGTGGAGTCGTCCATGCGCCCCTGACGCAAACGAACACAGGCACCATCTTTAAGGTCAATCGCGGGAATAATCAGCATATCGGGTCAGGTCCAGAATAATCAGTCAAAAGTTGTCAGGCGAATGTTTATTTCAGGGGCGGCCATCCCAGTTGAGGAAGTTCTGCAGCAGCTGCAGCCCCACCTTCTGGCTTTTCTCGGGATGGAACTGCACCGCAAACACGTTATCGCGCGCGATCGCCACATCGAAGTCGACGCCGTAGTTACAGGAGGCCGCCACCAGCTCGCGCTGTTTCGCCTTTACGTAGTAGCTG
Source organism: Marinobacterium sp. MBR-109 (assembly GCF_040547565.1). Taxonomy (NCBI): domain Bacteria; kingdom Pseudomonadati; phylum Pseudomonadota; class Gammaproteobacteria; order Oceanospirillales; family Oceanospirillaceae; genus Marinobacterium; species Marinobacterium sp. MBR-109. The sequence goes on along the minus strand of NZ_JBEPPZ010000010.1, from coordinate 102,309 downwards.
TGTACGAAATAGAAACGACTGCCATCTTCTATGTTGGCCCAGAGCGGATGATCCTGAGTCTGGTAGACCTGATTCCAGCCCATGTGCGGCACTTTCAGACGCTCGCCGCTGGCATCTTTCAGGTCGTTGCCAAAGAAATTGACCCGACCCTCAAACTCACCCAGACAGTCGACACCGCTGTTCTCTTCGGAAAACTCCATCAGTGCCTGATAGCCGACACAGATACCCAGAAACGGCTTGCCCGACGCGATCGCTTCACGCACTTCGGCATCAACACCCAGGCGGCGGATCTCGGCCATACAGTCACGAATTGCCCCCACACCGGGCAACAGAACACGGTCCGCACTGCGCACCTGCTCCGGGTCAGCGGTTACCCGCACCTCAACACCGGGCTGAACATGCTCCAGCGCCTTGGCCACCGAGTGCAGGTTACCCATGCCATAGTCGATTACTGCAATACTGCTCATGACTTACAGGCACCCCTTGGTGGAGGGCATAATCCCTTCGCCACGCGGATCGAACTCCAGCGCCATGCGCAGAGCACGGCCGAACGCCTTGAAGACGGTTTCAGCCTGATGATGGGTGTTCTTGCCTCGCAGGTTATCGATATGCAGCGTCACCTGAGCATGGTTGACGAAGCCGTGGAAGAATTCACTGAACAGGTCAACATCGAAACCGCCCACACGGCCACGGGTGAAATCCACATGCATTTCAAGGCCGGGACGGCCGGAAAAGTCGATAACCACACGGGAGAGTGCCTCATCCAGTGGTACATAGGCGTGGCCGTAACGACGGATGCCTTTCTTGTCGCCCACCGCCTGCTTGAACGCCTGACCAAGGGTAATGCCGATATCTTCCACGGTGTGATGGTCATCGATATGCAGATCGCCGATGGCACTGATCTCCAGATCGATCAGGCCATGCCGGGCGATCTGATCCAGCATGTGATCCAGAAAAGGCACACCGGTATCCACATCCAGCTGCCCGGTGCCATCAAGGTTGATTGCAACACTGATCTGGGTCTCCAGCGTGTTGCGGGTTACCTGGGCTTTGCGCTCGGCCATCTTTCTCTCCGCCATGGGTTTTACCAAAACGATCATTATACATTCAACCGTCGCTTAACGGCAGGCTCATTGCCAACTGACAGAATCTGCCGCTGAGTTCCGCTATACTCGAATTCAGTTTAAACCCCAGGGAAAACACAGGGCCAATATATGAAAGCGATCAAGCTGATAGCCGTTATCTTCCTGCTGATCATTGCACTGCTGGTGGCGGCCGCCATCGCTGTGGTGACGCTGGTTGATCCCAATGACTACAAACCCCAGATCCGCGCTGCAGCGTTGAAGCAGGCCGGTATCGAGCTGGATATCGCCGGTGATATTGGCTGGTCCTTCTACCCCTGGCTGGCACTTGAGCTGAACAATGTTGGCGTGGGTTATCCTGAAAAACCGTCACTGGGCCAGCTTGCCCGGGCCGAAATTTCGGTCAGCATTCCGGCACTGCTGGGTGGCCAGCTGCAGATGAATCGTATTCTGATTGATGGCCTGCAGCTGGAGCTGGTACAGACCGCTGAAGGCAACAACTGGACAGGTGCAGCGGCAGAGAGCAGTACCACCTCACCATCACAGGAAGTGACCGAGTCTTCGGCAACCGCTGACCCCGGCAAGGCCCTTGAGATCGATATCGAGGCGATTGAGCTGAGCAACGCTGTACTGACCTTTACCGATCAGACCAATGACAGCCGCATCGAACTGAGTGACCTTAACCTGACCACTGGCCGCGTCAGTCTGGACCAGGCATTTCCGCTTGAGCTGAGCTTTGCCCTGCGCCAGTTTGCCGCCGACCAGCTGCAGCTGAGTACTCAGGCCAAACTGGATGCTGACATTACGCTGGACCTGGCCCAGAACCGCTACCGTCTGGACAACCTTAACTCCACCCTGAAGCTGATCGAGGGTGCGGCTGTTCCCGCAGCACTCGAGTTTGCGCTTGCTGCCAGCATCGATGCCCATATCAACGAGCAGCAGGTGGACATCACCGGCCTCAGCCTCAAGGCGGACCCGCTGACCCTTAACGGTGACATCAAACTGCGCAACTTCAGCCAGCCCGAACTCAGCGGCTCTTTGCAGAGCAACAGCTTCAACCCGAAGCAGCTGCTGACTCAACTCGGTCAGAGTGCACCGGAAACGGCGGACAGCAACGCCCTGACCAGCGCCTCCTTCAAGGCAACCCTTGGCGGTCAGGCCGGTACAGTACAGCTCAAACCGCTGACTCTGCAGCTGGATGATACCCGCCTGGACGGTGAAGCCAGCTTTGTACTCGACTCTCAGGTGATCGCACTCAAACTCAAGGGCAACATTCTTGATGCAGATCGCTATCTGCCACCGGCAACCGGCTCAGCCGCCAAAGGGTCGGACGGCACCGGCACCGACAGCAGCTCAACGGCTCGCAGCACTGGCTGGCCCAAAGACGAGATCATTCCACTGGAGCCCCTGCGCGCGCTGAACCTCAGTGCTGACCTTGATCTGGACAGTCTGAAGGTCAACGGCATCAACCTGAGCAAGTTCGGCTTGAGCCTGAGCGCTGACAACGGCCTGATTCGCCTGACCCGTTTCAGTTCCAGTGTGTTTGATGGCCAGGTCAATGCGACCGCTCGCATCGATGCGCGCAAGACACCGCTGCAACTGAGTGTCAGCAAACAGATCAGCGGTGTGCAGATCGGCTCCGTACTGCAGACACTCGCCGATACCGATGTGATGGCTGGCAAGTTCAATGCCAAGGCTGACCTGAGCATGAGCGGTCAGTCTATCCACGCCTGGGTCAACTCCCTCAACGGCACAGCCAATCTGGGCATGGCCGAGGGCCTGATCAAGGGGATCGATGTGGCCCAGTCCATGTGCCAGGGCATCAATAACCTGTCGGCACTGTGGATCAACGCCGAGCAGGTCGACAAAACCACCCCCTTTGCCGATCTGGGCGCCAATTTCAATATCCGCAACGGTGTGGTCAGCAATCAGGATCTCAAGGCCCAGCTGGATGCGATGGCACTGGCAGGGCGCGGCAGTATCAACCTGCCACAGCAGACGCTGGACTATCGAGTTGGCCTGACCATTGAAGACAACCTGTTCAACCAGAGCTGCTCCGTCAATGATCGTCTCGAAGGCGTTGAAATACCGGTCAACTGCAAAGGCGGTTTCTACGATGAGCCTGCCAAGTTGTGCCGCCTGGATACCAGCTTCATCTCTGACATCATCAAGGCGGAGGCCCGCCGCAAGGTTGAGGAAAAAGTCGGCACTCAGGTGGAAGACAAGCTGAAGGAGAAGCTGGGCGAAGAGGGCGCTGGCGTGCTGAAGGGGCTGTTTGGTCGATGACAGCAGAGCAGTTCCACAACGCCGTGCTGGCATGGTTCGACCGGCACGGTCGTCACGACCTGCCCTGGCAGGCCGAGAAAACCGCCTACTTCACCTGGATCTCCGAGATCATGCTGCAGCAGACCCAGGTGAAGACGGTGATTCCCTATTTCCAGCGCTTTGTGGAGCGCTTCCCGACCGTGCATGATCTGGCGGATGCCGAGCAGGACGAGGTGCTTCACCTCTGGACGGGGCTTGGCTACTACGCCCGTGCACGCAACTTGCACAAGACCGCCCGCATCGTCAGCCGTGAGCTGAGTGGAGAATTTCCGCACAGTGTCGAAGAGATGGAACAACTGCCCGGCATAGGCCGCTCAACGGCGGGTGCCATTGTGTCGATCTCGACCGGACAGCGAGCCGCCATACTCGATGGCAACGTCAAGCGGGTACTGGCACGCTTTTACGCCGTGGAAGGCTGGCCCGGCACACCCTCGGTGATGAAAGAGCTGTGGGACTATGCCGAGTACAATACCCCTTATGAACGGGTGGGTGACTACACTCAGGCAATGATGGACCTGGGCGCAACGCTTTGCACCCGCAGCAAGCCGAGTTGTCTGCTCTGCCCGCTGCAGCAAGGTTGTGAAGCCCGTGGCCTGAGCCTGACTGACCGCTTGCCGTCCCCTCGGCCGAAGAAAGTACTGCCGGTGAAACAGACGCTGATGCTGTTGATCCGCAATGAAGAGGGCGAAATCCTGTTGCAGCAGCGGCCGCCCAGCGGTATATGGGGTGGTCTCTGGAGCCTGCCTGAGGTGGCCGATCTGCGCGATGTACAGGCTGCGTTGGGACTTGAGCTTGATACAGCCGCGACCGAAGTGTTCGAGCCGATGCGCCATACCTTCAGCCACTACCATCTGGACATCACCCCGGCCCGAGTTGCGGTGAAAGACCCCACAAACTCTGTCATGGAAGGTGTGCCAGCACTCTGGTATAACGTGGACCAACCTGCAAATATCGGACTGGCCGCCCCGGTCAAGCGCCTGCTTGAACGCTACGCCAGCTGAAATCGGAGACAGCACATGACACGCACGGTTTTCTGCCGCAAGTACAAACAGGAACTGGAAGGTCTGGAGCGCGCGCCCTACCCGGGTGAGCTGGGACAGCAGATCTATGACAACGTATCGAAAAAGGCCTGGCAGGAGTGGACCGATCATCAGACCATGCTGATCAACGAGAAGCACCTGAGTCTTATGGATCCGGAAAGCCGCAAGTATCTGCAGCAGGAGATGGAAAAGTTCCTCTCCGGCGAAGACTACGACAAGGCTGATGGCTACGTGCCGCCGGAAAAATAATTCCACATGCGGGGCTTGACCACCTTCAGGCTTTCCGGTTTAATACGCCCCCGTTGCCCAGATAGCTCAGTCGGTAGAGCAGGGGATTGAAAATCCCCGTGTCGGCGGTTCGATTCCGTCTCTGGGCACCAGAATTCAACAAAAAAGCCTCGCGAAAGCGGGGCTTTTTTGTATCTGTCCGTTACACCTTCAGCGCTTGCCCGTCACCGGAGACCGCAGCTGTTGCACAGACGTACTGCGCCCGCAATAGGTCTGCTGCACCAACTCCTTGGGGACATTCACCATCAGCTCGGGGGCTGGCATGCCAATAAGTGCACCCTGTGAGAAGCTGATCCCGAGCCGCAGCACTTCCATCTGAATTTCGGGCGAGTGTACAAACTCCGCCACGGTCTCGATCTTCATGCTGCGAGCAAGGCCAACGATCCCGCGGGTAACCCGACGCGCATTGGTATCACTGTCCAGATTGCGGATCAGGCTGGCATCGATCTTGATCAGGTCCACCTGCAGCTGCAGCAGATGCTCGAAGTTGGAATAGCCGGTACCGAAGTCATCGATGGCAATGCGACAGCCGCGCTGCTTGGCCTGATCGACAAACTCTTTCACCTGATCGTAATTGTCGATACTGTCCGACTCCAGAATCTCGAATATCACCCGCGGACCCACACCCGTTTCATCCAGCTTTTCAAGAATGAAACCGGTCAACTCGATATCCTGCAGGTCACCATAAGCCAGGTTGATCGAGAATTGCAGCGGCGAGTCCTGAAAACGGGCAAAACAGCGCTCCACCATGATACGGGTGATATGACGGTCAAGCCGCAGCTTTCCGGCCACCCCCAGAAAATGGCCGGGGCTGGCCGGGTTGCCCTCGGCATCCAGCATGCGCACCAGACACTCATACTTGTCGATGCGACCGGTGGTGTTGTTCAGTATCGGCTGATACCAGGCCACCAGCCGCTCGCTGTCCAGCGCCTCGCGCAACTTGCCGGCCCAGATCTGGTTGTGCTCAAACTGCTGCTCCAGCGGCTGCGAGCCGTCATAGACACGATAGTGCAGCCCCTGCTGCCGTGCCTCTCGCAGTGCTTCTTTTGCGTGAATGAACAGACTGTGTTGACGCGGTGCATCGTACCAGGGCACGGCAGCACTCAGGGTTGCACTGAGGTTGATCTGATGGTTCTGCCAAAATACCGGAGCCTGACGCAGGCAGCGCAGCAACGCTTCCAGTTCAGCTTCAATCAGTTCCGGCTTGCGCCTCGGTGCCTGAATCGCAAATTCGTCACCGCTGAGGCGGTAGAGCCGGGTTCCATGCCACTCCATACTGCTGATATAGCCCTCAAGCCGCAGCGCAACTTCCTTGAGAATGTAGTCACCACAGGCATCTCCAAACAGGCCATTGATCTCCCGAAACCGGTCCAGGTTGATCAGTATCAGTGTCACACCACTCTCGTGCTGCAGCTCCTGCAACAGGCGGGCGCGGTTGGGCAGCCCGGTCAATTCGTCGGTGTAGGAGGCTTTCAACTCACGCAAAGGGGCGGTGACCTTGAACAGAATGGGAGCCGACAGCAGCAGAATCGCCAGACCACCCAGCAGCAGGATACGGTTACTGTTTTCCTGCAGAGGCAACAGCACCGCGTTCACTTCATCTCTTGGAACCGCCGCAGTCAGGCGCAGACCGGCACGCGTGGTGGCGTAATACAGCTCAAGCGGCTCTCCCGCTATCCGATAGGAGTCATGCTGCATGGAGGCTCGCACCGTTTCGAACATCAGGTGCTGCTCGATCTGGTCCAGTATCGCACCCGACTGGGCCTCGTCCTGCGGCTGTGCCTGACGCCGATCCTGACCCGAGCTGAGCCAGATTCGTGCACCCGAGCTGAAATCGGCCCTGTTGAGCAGGGCCAGCAGGCTTTGCGGCTGCCAGTCAGTGCTCAAAACGCCGATGACGCGGGAGCCTTCCAGCAACGGGCGGATCAAACTTATGACAGGCTCGCCACTGAGTGGATGGGTATAAATCGGGGTCCACCAGAAACGGTTCGGGCTCACACTCTCTGTCAGCAGTGACTCCCAGAACTCCTGCCGCACGTCCAGCCCCGCCTGCGCTGAAACGGCCTGGACACCATCCGCTGCACGATAGACCTGAGCACCGCTGAGTGCGCGATGGTTGCCCACTCCATACCATAATCCGACGCCTTCCAGTTCAGGACGCGCCAGCAGGCGCTGCATAAGCTCGGCTTCCTGGCGGTGGCTGGAGCTGTTTTTCAGGCTTTGTCCAAGTCTTGCCAGTTCCTGTGCAGCTTGTTCTATCTGCTGCAGGCGGCTGTTGACCCGGTCAAGACTGTTGGTAAAGGCCGTTTCGATCTGGCGCTGATGCAGCTCGGCCAGGGTACGCTGAGAATATTCCAGATTAAGGCGGGAGATCACCCAAAGCCCGGCAATGAACAGCCCGACCAGCAACAACAGCCCCCAGATAATCGACTGCTTGAGCGGGGCTGTTGCGCGTGGCCGTCTGGCAAGAAGGCGGGCCTTGGCCCGGTTACTGCTGCCGAAAGTCATCTCGGGTCTCCCATCCCTGTGGCCAGCAGACGAACTGCCGCTGTCCCTGTGGCAAAATGCTGGTCACCATTGTGCAACATGCCAACGTCATCGGCACCTTGCATGGATCAATGAACCCGTGGAAATATGTGCTCAAAGGGCAACGCAATGACACTGCAAGCCACTATTCTTTACCTTACAGACAACCGATGCGGGTGATCCCATGAGCTGCCAATGCGAACAGAATGCCGCTTTTGATGGTGCAACCTCGGCCTATCGACGAGCACTCTGGTGGGTCGTTCTGATCAATGCCGGCATGTTTTTGATTGAAGTCAGTGGGGGCTGGCTGTCCGGTTCCAAGGCACTGCAGGCAGACGCGCTCGATTTCCTTGGCGATACCTTTACCTACCTGATCAGTCTGCTGGTAATCGGCAAGGCCCTGAGCCTGCGCAGCAAGGTCGCCCTGTTCAAGGGGCTGACTTTGGGTCTGATGGGGCTCTGGGTGCTGGGGTCGACCCTCTATCGCGCCTTCTTCATGCTGACACCCGAACCGGTATTGATGGGCAGCATTGCCATACTGGCCTTCTGCGCCAATCTGCTCTCAGTCGTGATTCTGATGAAGTACCGTGACGGCGATGCCAACGTTCGCTCGGTCTGGCTCTGCAGCCGCAATGATGCCATCGGCAATCTGTTCGTGCTGGCAGCCGCGCTCGGCGTCTGGGGCACCTCCAGCGGCTGGCCCGATCTGCTGGTCGCACTGATCATGGCGAGCCTGTTCCTGCATTCGTCATTCCTGATTATTCGTCAGGCCCTGCGTGAACTGCGAACAGGTTACACACATGACTGAAATGCATGACCGAGCCTGTGGACAGCAGATCACTGCAGCTCTGTCTTCTGAAAGGGCTGTGGACCAACCATCTTGATTGTTATCCCCAGTATCGCTGCACAGAGTTGTGAACAACCTCGGTAAGGTTTTATGACAACCTGCCACAGCCGCCACCATATAAGGGTTGTGAAAAACTGGCTGTTTACTGTCCAGTTTGCCGAACAACCTGTGCCATACATATTTTATCCACAGATCGACCGATTTCAGGGCTCATGCGGATTAAATGGACGCCTTCAGGAAAAGCTGTGCACAACTTTGTTTTGTGGATAAGCATGCTCCGGATCTATATCAATACTCTGTTACCAGACACCAACAAAAGGGTTCAATCCACCTGGTTAAACTGCTAAATTCCCCAACAAATTTGCCGGCGCAAAGTGTCCGGCCACAGGATTTCGGTTTCAGGGAACAAGGAGTACACAATGGGAAACCACCCTCACCGGCTCAAGGGACTGGCGCTGGCATGCGCCCTGCTCACGCTTGGCGGTTGTCAAACACTCTCCAGCAAACAAAGCCTCGACAGTTACAACCAGCAGTTTGCCAGCGGTCAGTACCGCGAAGCGGCTGACTTTGCACTCAAATCCGGCGGCATCAATGAACAGGGCGAAAGCAAGAACCTGCTCTGGTCTTTGCAGGCCGGTACCGCTCTCAGTGCCAGCGGCGAGTTTGAGTTCAGCACACGGGTGTTCGACCACGCCGAAAATCTGATGAAAGATGAGGACACCGAAAGCCTCGGTCGCAAGGGGCTGGAAAAAGTTGCCGCCAACCTGGTCAACAACAACCTCAACCGCTACAGCCCGACTGTATATGACGGTGTCATGGTCAACACCTACAAGGCACTGAATAACATCTTTCTGCAGGACATGCAGAATGCACGCATCGAATTCAACCGCGCTGCCGACCGACAGCGACGCGCCGAAGAAACCTTCAAGTCCCGCATAGCCGAGCAGAAGGAGAAAATGGCAGAGGCCGAAGAGCAGGCCAATACCGACGATGGCCAACCTGCACCGGTAGACTTCGATAAAAGCCGCAAGGCGTCTGAAAACACCATCTACGAAAACTTCCCCGAGTTGAAGGAGTGGCAGGCATACCCCGATTTCGTCAATCCCTACACTGACTATCTGCACGGGCTCTATTTCATGCTGGCCAGCGCTGACCGCGAAGATTACGGCAAGGCACGCCAGTCACTCCGCCGCGTGGCCGGTATGAGCTCTGCCAACTCGGCCGTCAAGACTGACCTGATGGTGATCGACAACCTGCGCCGAGGCAAATGGAGCAAGGGGCGACTGAATCCTGCGGTGTGGGTCATCTTCGAGAACGGTGAAGGGCCGATGATCGATGAAACCCTGATCCCACTGCCGCTGTTCCTGCTCAACGATCAGGTTGAGTACTCCCAGATCGCACTGCCCAGGCTCCAGACACGCAATCAGGCGTATCCCTATCTTGAAGTCTATGCCGGTGGCAAATCTCAGGGCAAAACCGAGCATCTGGCCAGCATGGATCGCGTCATTCAAACCGAATTCAAACGTGAATTCCCGCTCAAGGTGACCGAGGCGATCGCCAGTACGCTGACCAAAGCCTTCATTCAGTATCAGGCACGCAAGGAGGGCGGGCTGGCCGGCAGCCTGCTGGCCGGAGTCTATCAGGCCGCAACAACCCGAGCCGACACGCGCAGCTGGACCAGTCTTCCCAAGGAAGTTCAGGTTGTCCGCCTGCGCAAACCAGCTGACGGCAAGCTGCAGCTGAAGGCACCGGGGCTTGCAGCCCCCGTCGAAGTTGAACTGCCGGATAGCCAGTTTACGCTGATCTACGTAAGAGCCACGACGCCGGGCAGCACGCCCACCTACCAGATTGCCGGATTTGACGCCTGACAAGGCAAGGATGCACCGATGAAAAAAACACTGACCGGCCTGCTGCTTGCAGCAGGCCTGCTGGCTGGCTGCCAGACCCAGCCCCAACAACCTGTTGAATGGCCCCAACTGACTATCGGCCCCAAGGCACGCAGTTACCTGCAAATTGAAGCGGTTCCCGAAGGCGTTGCCTCCGGCAATCTGCTGCGCGCCGGGGTACGGCTGTATAACCGGAGCCAATCCGAGCAAACACTGCGCTACCGATTCAGCTGGACCGATGCCAACGGCTTCGAGCTGCCCGGCATGGCTTCACGCTGGGAGCAACGCATACTGCGCCCGGGTGAACCTGTTGCCCTTGATCGGGTAGCACCCGGCCCGGCCGCAACCTCTTATCGCATCTACCTGTTTGATATCAATACTGGCACCGCCACTCATACACAAGGAATTGAACGATGAGCCATCCGAAACGCAATACGCTGATCAAGGCACTGGGCCTGACGCTGATAATGGGCGTCGCCGCCGGCTGTACACCGCAGACCCAGCTGCTGCCATCCGGCAGTGCCAACGAACCGATCACCATGGGACTCAGTGGCAGTGACTTTGAGCAGGCCGCTTCCGATGCAGTTCAGTCCATGCTCGGTTCCGGCGCGGTTGACCGCAACGATGGCAAGAAACACATCATGGTCGTGTCCACGGTACTCAACGACACCATGCAGCGCATCGACACCGATCAGCTGGTGAAAAAGATCCGCGTTGACCTGCTGCGCAGCGGCAAGGTGCTGACCACCACCGCCATCGGCCTCAACGGTGCCGAAGACAAGATGACCCAGGCCTATTCCGAGCTGAGCCAGTCACGCAAGATCGACCGCAGCAGTCTGGTGCAGCAGCGACTGACCGCTCCCAACATGAGTCTCTCCGGCAAGATCATCCAGCGCAACAACCGCGTCGACAAAAACAAACAGCTGGTCGAGTACTACTTCCAGCTCACCCTGACCGATCTGGCCAACGGCCTGGCAGTCTGGGAAGGCGAAACCCCGATCCGCAAGCTTGGCAGCGCCAAGGGCACTTCCTGGTAACCAACGTAAGGGATTACAAAGATGAAAAAACTATTCATACAGACCGGGCTGGCGCTGGCCATTGCTACCGCCATGACACCCTTGGTGCATGCAGAGGAAAGCACGGCTCCTGTGGCGGCAGAAACCGCCACCCTGAGTGATCAGGATGCAGATGCCGTTGCGGTTCAAATCGCCAACAGTGCCGCACCTGAAGTACTGGACCCGGGCCTGAAGCTTGAGCAGCTGATCGAAGACTTTGAATACTCCGATGCCGGTCAGGCGTTCCGCAGCCGCCCCGGCATGTTCTATACCACCGCCACTGCCTGGGTGATGGGAACACCGGAAAGCCGCGACTGGGGCAATGCGCGCGTCATGGCCTACAAGGAAGCGCTGCTGAAGGCTCAGGCCAAGTACATTGAGTCACTGGGCGTCAGCATCATGGCCGAGAGCATGACCAAGCTCTACAAGGACCCGACCCAGATGCCGCAGTTTTCACCAGAGGAACTGCGCGCGCCCAACAAACTGCTGGAGATGCTCGACAAGGCAGTCGCTGTCACCGGCGGCAAGCTGGACAATGAGTTGCGCGAACTGGGCATCGACCCGGAAGAGTTCAGCGCCGCTCCGCGTGAGAAAAGAGCCGTTCTGTTTGAGCGTTCGGTGAGTGAGCGCACCGTGACCCGTGCACGTCAGAGCCTGACCGGCGTGATTCCGGTGAAGAGCTGGGAAGCCTATGACGAAAACGGCAATCATGCCGTTGCGGTCGCCATTGTTGCTTCCGAGCGCTTTCGCCAGTTCGTCTATGACGTGACCCACAGCAAAGGCGATCTGGCACCGGACCCATCCAAGGCACTTTCGGTGCCGCTGATCGACATGCTGCGCAAGGATCGTGGCGCGCTGCTGAACGACTTCGGTATCCGTCGCATGTATGACGAGCACGGCTATCCGGTGCTGGTTTCCTTTGGCCAGTCCAGCAACCCTTACCGTGGCACGGAAGCTCAGCGCCGCGCGGATGAGCGTGAACTGTCCTATGCCGCCGCGCGCTCCGATGCCTATGCCAACTTTGCCTACCTGTTCAACTCCACCGGCTCATCAGAACAAAGCACCGGGCGCAGCATGAAACGTCAGACGCTGGGGCTGGTGCGGGCGGAAGGTCGTGATGTAACCGAGTCCGAACAGGAGACCATGGAGTTCGTACAGACCATGGATCAGGAGATCAGCGCCCGCGGCAGCGTTTCCAACCTGCCGGGAACCCGTGAGCTGTTCCGTTGGACCGCCAGCCACCCGATGCACGGTCATGAAATCAATGGCGTGGTGTATCTATGGCACCCGCTGGCAGAGCAGAATGCGCGCCAGCTACGTGATTTCAAACCTACACGCAACAACCAGTCGGGTCAGGCCAAGGCGGATGAGCGTCGCACCAATCAGGCCGGCACCAGCCAGAGCCGCAACCTGATGTCGGCTGACGACTTCTGAAGGAGGGGGCCATGCGTAATCTGATCAGAGCACTGATCACTTCTGCCATGCTGGGGCTCGCCACACTGGCAAGCGCGGCAGAGCAGGTGGTGGACGCCACCGGCTACGGCGCCAACCGCAATCTGGCCATTGCCGATGCTCTGGTCCAGGGGCTGCGACAGGCGACCGGTGTCAGCATCGAAAGCCGCGAGGTGATGCAGTCACTGGCCGGGCGTGTCAGCACCAGTGATGCCAACGGTGATCAGTCCACCACCTCGTTTGAGGTTGCCCGTCGCGGCGACCTCAGCCTGCAGACCAAGGGGCTGGTTTCTCGTTACGACATTATGGACCTGCAGCAGGAGCCGGACGGCAGTTTCCGTGCCGATGTCAGCGTCCACATTCTGAAGTACGAGAAGCCCGGCCTGCCGGCCGACAGCCGCCGCACCCTGGCGGTGATGCCGTTCCACAGTGACAAGCGCAGCTTCTCACTGCTGGGCGACAACACGCCGGTTGCACGCGTGGAAGCCGAGCTGCGCAACCGGATTCAGGACCAGTTCACCCAGTCTCGCCGCATGAACGTACTGGACCGTGAGTTTGGCGCCGAATTCCAGGAAGAGAAGGCGCTGTGGCTCAGTGACGATGCGGCACTGGCCGAAAAAGCCAAGACCGGCAACGTGCTGGGTGCCGATTACATCGTGGTGGGCAATATCCGCAACGTGCAGAGTACCCGCCACAGCAAGACACTGCAGCTGACGGGTGAGACGATTGTCAGCTACAGCGGCAGCGCCCAGCTGGATTACAAGATCATTCTGGCAGCCACACGCCAGGTGAAGTGGTCCGATTCGATCAACCTGAAGTTCAGCGATGGGGATATCCGCGCCATGCTGAACAAGTATGGATCTTCTCAGGCGGGCATTACCGCCCAGCTGGCTGACGAATTGACCCAGAAAGCGCTGGAGAATATCTATCCGATGCGCATTGTGGCGGTTCAGGGCAAAACGGTCGTACTCAACCAGGGTGGCAAAACGCTGAAGAAAGGAGACAGGCTGGATGTCTACTTCCTGGGCGAAGAGATGTTTGATCCCTACACCCGGGAGTCTCTGGGTCGGCTGGAGGAAAAAATTGCAGTGGTTGAAGTCGTGCGTGTAAACCCCAAGACCACCTACACCAAGGTGATCGACGGTGATGCCGAACTGATTGAACCGGAGTTCATTGTCCGGCGCTGATCAACCTCTCAAACAAAAAATGGACGGAAAAGGTGGCCCAGGCCACCTTTTTTATGCGAAGAATATACACTATGGCACCGACACGGAGATACGAAGCTGCACGCTTAAAAACAGTCAAGACTGGCATCCAGATGCCATAAATGACATACCCCCGCCTGTATTGCCCTGATCAGTCAACACCCGGTTGTTGCTAACATACTGAAAGTCATGGACTACCATGGATGGTGTTCAGGTTGGCACCGGGTTTGCAATACCCATGACAGATACAGGGTTAACAACACACTCTGTGCTCAACCGACCTGAATGAGGTATCTGCCATGAGTTATGCACATGAAGAGAAAGGCGTAGAAGTAATCGGAGTGGTGCCGTCAATCGCCATGGTACTGGCGGGATTGGTAGTGGCTATTTTGCCGGCGCTGGTGCAGCTCTATCTGCTGATAACTGGCTGAATTGCATTGAAGCAAGGCAACAGAAAGCCCTGGTGACATCTGGTGTTGTCGGGGTTTTTGTTTATCAATGGTTTCATCCCGGATGATCAGGAGCCTGATCGGGATGGTGCAGATGGGGAGACTCGAACTCCCACGCCCGTGAAGGCACTAGCACCTGAAGCTAGCGTGTCTACCAATTCCACCACATCTGCATTGGGTGTGACGTTTTAATGTGCGTTACCACTCAAATTGTCGCTTTCGAAGTGCCTGACATCCTGAGATGTAAGGTGGTGCAGATGGGGAGACTCGAACTCCCACGCCCGTGAAGGCACTAGCACCTGAAGCTAGCGTGTCTACCAATTCCACCACATCTGCTTCGAAAGTGGGGCGCATTATATAGCGCCCCATTGGGCTTGTGAAGCCCGTCTGCGATTTTTAATCCGCTTTTTTTGCCAGGCAACTGCGGAAACTGTCACTCATGCTCTGCAGATAATCCAGATAACCATCCGCACTGACGTCAATCGAACGCGCAAGCGGGTCAAGTTCACCCTGAGCAATCGGCAGGCCGCTGATAATTGCGTCCACCACCGCGCTGGTAAACTGGGGTTCGCTGAATACACAGACCGCGCTGGCCGTTTCAAGCTGCTGCCTGATCTCGACCAGGTGACGCGCGCCGGGTTTGCGGGCAGGATCAACAGTGAAGTAACCCAGCTGTTTCAGCCCATAGTGTTCAACAAAGCCTGAATACGCATCGTGGAATACAAAGAACCCCGCATCACGATAGGGGGCCAGCTCTTCGGCAATGGCACGCTCCTTTTGCTGCAGTGCACTGGCAAAGGCTTCATAGTTCTGCTGCAATTGTACCGAGTGCTGAGGCAGTGCCTGTTGCAGTGCCGGCAGTAACTGCTGTGCAATCTCCAGTCCGTTCATCGGATCCAGCCAGATGTGTGGATCATTGCCGGCACCATGATCATGGTGCTCCTCGTCATGTTCATCTGCCGCATGGCTTTCATGTTCCTGTTCGTGCCCATCATGATGGCCGTCATGGCCGTGATCATGATCGGAGGGCTCAGCCTCCTGATGCAGGTGCGCCTCAAGATCGGGACGCAGTGTTACAATCTTTGCATCGGTGCGCGCCAGTGGTCGCACCATGAACTGCTCCAGTCCGGGGCCAACCCAGATCACGACTTTCGCATCCGTCAATTTACGCATGTCTGAGGGCTTGAGTGCGTAATGGTGGGGTGAACCCTCTGCCGGCAGCAACACCTCCGGGCTGGTTACACCTTCGGTCAGAGCGGCAGTGATCAACTGCAGTGGCTTGATACTGGTGACAACCTCGGATGCTTGAGCCACGGGCGCCAGTGCCAGGGCAGAAAGCAGAGTCAGTGTCCGCAGGGGGCGGGCAGAATTGTGCAGCATGGTGTAAAGTCTCTTCAGGATGCTTTATAGGTTATAATATAACACATTGAATCGGATGTACCCACGTCATGACGACTGACTCGCTCGCCTTCGCGGCCGATCATAATCACCAGCACTGCATCGATCAGGCACTTACCCTCGCTCGGCAGATTTGCCGCGAGCGTCGCCAGCGTCTGACGCCGATCCGTGAACTGGTATTGAAGCTGATCTGGCAGAGCCACCAGCCACTGGGGGCATACGAGCTGTTGCCGGCACTGGCCGAGGCAGGCTTCAACTCAGCCCCGCCCACGGTATATCGGGCGCTGGAGTTTCTGCAGCAGCAGGGGCTGGTACATCGGATTGCATCACTGAACGCCTTTGTCGGCTGCCCTCATCCGGAACATCCACATCAGGGCAGCTTCCTCATCTGTCGGCGCTGCCGCTCGACCTCCGAGCTGGACTCAGCTTCGATTCATGCTGCACTTGAACAAAGTGCAGCTGCGCTTGGGTTCCTGGTCGAGCAGGAAACCGTCGAAGTCACCGGTCTTTGTCCCAATTGCCAGCGGCAGGAGCATTCACATGGCTGAACACGGACCGGACCTGGTCAAGCTCGATCAGGTCAGCGTACAGTTCAATCGCCAACCGGCACTGCAGAATATCAGCCTGCATTTGCATGATAACTGCATCACAACACTGATCGGCCCCAACGGGGCGGGCAAGACCACGCTGGTGCGGGTCATTCTTGGCCTGATCAAACCTTCAAGCGGCAATGTTTGGCAAAAACCACAGCTCAAGATCGGCTATATGCCACAGAAACTGCATATCGACCGTACCTTGCCTCTGTCGGTCGAGCGTTTCCTCAATATCCCGAGACCGGTTGATCAGGCTCTGATGCTCAAGGCGCTGGAAGATGTCGGCGCAGCCTATCTGCTTAAACATTCCATTCACAATCTTTCCGGAGGCGAGACCCAGCGAGTGCTGCTGGCACGCGCGCTGCTGCGTGACCCCGAGTTGCTGGTGCTGGATGAGCCGGTACAGGGGGTGGATCTGAATGGTCAGCTGGAACTGTACAAACTGATTGCCGATATTCGCAAACAACGCCAGTGCGGTGTACTGATGATCTCCCATGATCTGCATCTGGTAATGGCATCCACTGACCATGTGGTCTGCCTCAATCATCATATCTGTTGCTCCGGCAACCCCGAGCACGTCAGCAACGACCCCTCATTTTTGGAGCTGTTTGGTCCGGCACAGGCCAGTGCGCTGGCACTCTACAACCATCACCATGGCCACAGGCATGATGCCCACGGTGATATCATCGTCGACCACCCACAACCTGATAAATGTAGCGAGCATAACTGTGGCTGATTTTCTTATCCTGGCGCTGGCTGGCGGCATCGGCATTGCGGCACTGGCGGGCCCGCTGGGTGCCTTTGTGGTATGGCGCCGCATGGCCTATTTTGGCGATACATTGGCGCACTCTGCCCTGATGGGTATCGCGCTTGGATTCCTGTTTGATGTCAACCTGAACCTGGCAGTGGTCGCCTGCTGTGTACTGCTGGCGGTACTGCTGGTATCACTGCAGCGCCAGCATCTGGTGGCCACCGATACCCTGCTGGGCATCATGGCCCACAGTGCCCTGTCACTGGGTTTGGTCGCGGTTGCCCTGCTGGATAACGTGCGCATCGATCTGATGGAGTATCTGTTCGGTGACCTGCTGGCGATCGCACCGGCTGATCTTGGCTGGATTTACGGCGGTGGTGCCGTGGTAATGTTGCTGTTGTGGCGGCTGTGGAACCCCTTGCTGGCGATCACAATCAATGAAGAGCTGGCGCAGGTGGAGGGGGTACCCGTGGCACGGGTACGCCTGGGCCTGATGCTGCTGATTGCAGTGGTGATCGCGGTTGCCATGAAGCTGGTCGGTATTCTGCTGATCACCTCGCTGCTGATCATTCCGGCGGCAGCGGCTCGGCGCCTGGCCAATACTCCTGAGCAGATGGCGCTGTTCGCATCGCTGCTGGGGATGCTGGCGGTGGTCGGGGGGATCAGTGCTTCCTGGTTCTGGGATACACCCGCCGGGCCATCGGTGGTGGTCACAGCGCTGGTTGAATTTCTGATTCTGTATTCACTGCCGATGCGCTCGCTGCAGGGCAGATGAGCATCGCGCAACGCTGGCCGGACCGCGCCACCCATCGGCGGGTCTGGTCACTGGCCTGGCCCATGATGTTGTCCAATATCACGGTGCCGCTGCTGGGCCTGGTCGATACCGCCGTGATCGGCCATCTGCCCGAACCCCATCATCTGGGTGCCGTCGCGCTGGGCGGCATGATCTTCTCGATCCTTTATTGGGCATTCGGATTTTTGCGCATGGGTACCACCGGCATGGTGGCGCAGGCCCATGGCCGCGAGGATGGCGACCGGCTGCGCACGCTGCTGGGGCAATCGCTGGTACTGGGCGCATGTATCGGGCTGCTGATCCTGCTGCTGCGCACGCCGCTGACCACGCTGGCGCTGCAGCTGATGGGCCCCGAGTCAGATGTATTGACCGAAGCCACCCGCTATACCGAAATTCGGGCCTTTGGCGCACCCGCGGTGCTGTGTAACTTCGCTCTGCTGGGCTGGTTTGTGGGCATGCAGAATACCCGCATCGCCCTGACTCTGCTGACCAGCACCAACCTGCTCAATATGTTGCTGGACCTGCTGTTCGTGTTCGGGCTGGGCATGAAAGCGGATGGGGTTGCCCTCGCCACGGTGCTGGCCGAGTATTTCAGCCTGCTGCTGGGGCTATGGTTCTGTCGCCGTCTGCTGCTCAAAACCGCGGGGCAGTGGCTCTGGCCTCAGCTACGACGTCTGCGCGACTACAAGGCCCTGATTCAGGTAAACCGCTATCTGTTTGTGCGCACGGTCACCCTGCTGCTGACCTTTGCCTTTTTTACTGCCCAGGGCGCCCATCAGGGTACGGCGATACTCTCCGCCAATGCCGTACTGCTGAACTTTCTGCTGCTGATCTCCAATGCACTGGACGGCTTCGCCCATGCCACGGAAGCGCTGATCGGGCGTTCCGTGGGCAGGCATGACCGAAGTGAATTCAGACAAATACTCAGCTGTACCGCCTTCTGGTCGCTGGTCAGTGCGATTATGCTGACGCTGGTGTTCTGGCTCGGCGGCAACACGATCATTCACCTGCTGACCGACATCACTGAGGTACGCGAAATCGCCACCCGCTACCTGCCCTGGGTGATCATACTGCCGCTGATCGGTTGCTGGAGCTTTCTGCTCGATGGTCTGTTCATAGGCACCACTCAGGTCAAGGCGATGCAGGACACCATGCTGTTCTCGGTGTTTTGCGTATTTGCCCCCATCTGGTGGATAGCCCAGCCCATGGGCAATCACGGCCTCTGGCTGGCCTTCATCTCCCTGTTTTCGGCCCGTGGCATCAGTGGTGGCTGGGTGTTCTGGCGCATGCAGCGGCGCAATGTCTGGTTCGGTTGAGCTGGCGAAATCACGGCGTGGCAACCAGACTTATCCCGAACACAGGCAGGGGAGAACAGGATGCGCATTACACTGACTACAACACTATTGGCACTGAGCCTGCCGCTGGCTGCAGCGCCGCTGGAGCAACTCAAACTGCCTGAAGGCTACCGGATCGAGATCGCTGCCGAGGTGCCCAACGCCAGGCAGCTGGCACTGAGCCCCGATGGCACGCTGTTTGTCAGCACCCGGCGCGATGGTCGGGTATTTGCGCTGCAGGATCTGGACGGTGATCAACGCTATGAAACCCGCCATACTCTGCTGGAACGCAGACGCCTGCCCAACGGCATCAGCTTTGTAGATGGCGATCTGTATGTGGCCGAACTGACTCAGCTGATCCGGCTTATCGATGTGGAGTCACGACTGGATCAGCCACCCAAGCCCGAGGTGCTGCTGGACGGCCTGCCCGACATTACGCATCACGGCTGGAAATACCTGAAGCAGGGGCCGGACGCTGCCTTCTATTTCACGCTGGGCGCCCCCTGCAATGTCTGTCTGGAGTCCGACCCGCGCTTTGCCAGCATCATGCGCTTTGACCCCGCTACGGGTGAGGCCGCCCCCTGGGCACGGGGGGTGCGCAATACGGTGGGTTTTGACTGGCACCCCGAGGATGGAAGCCTCTGGTTTACCGACAACGGCCGCGACCATATGGGCGATAATCTCCCCGATGACGAGCTGAACCGAGCCGACCGCGCCGGGCTGCACTTCGGTTTTCCCTTTGTGCATGCCGATGGCGTCGCTGACCCCGAGTTTGGCAAGGGCGCCAATGCCATCGATGCAGAACCACCGGTGGCACTGCTGGGTCCTCATGTCGCGGCTCTGGGCATGAGCTTCTACCATCACAGGGATGGGGCCTTCGACAACGCGTTCCCCGACACCCCCAATACCACCGCCTTCATTGCTCTGCACGGCTCATGGAACCGATCCAGCAAAATCGGCTATGAGGTCATTCGAGTGAATACCGAGGGAGAAGAGGTGACGCGGACGCAAACCTTCATCAGCGGCTGGCTGCAGGGTGAGCGGGCCTGGGGACGCCCGGTCGATGTGCTGGTGCGGCCACAGGGTGATCTGCTGATTTCGGACGACAAGGCGGGGCTGGTGTATCGCGTCTGGTATCAGCCCGACTGAGATCAGTCGTTTGTTTCAAGCTTTAAAGTCGCTGCCAGTTCGCGGCAAACCGTATGACGTGTACAGTGAAGTAAGTGGTCATTCACCAACCCCACTGCCTGCATATAGGCATAGGCGATGGTGGGGCCAAAAAAGCGTATGCCTTCACGCTTGAGATCTTTCGCCAGCTGCACCGACAGGGCAGTCTGAGCCGGAATCTGCTCCAGCTGCTCAAAACCGGACTGGATCGGCTGACCATCAACATAACGCCACAGAAAGCGGGCAAAACTGCCGTGGTGCGCCTGCAGTCGCAGAAACACCCTGGCATTGCTGATCGAGGCTTCGATTTTGGCCCGGTTACGGATAATGCCGGGGTCAGCCAGCATCGCCGCCATTTCGGTCTCACCGAAACGGGCAACCCGTTCAGGATCAAAGCCACAATAGTGACGCCGGTAACCTTCACGCTTCTCCAGCACCGTGCGCCAGCTCAGACCTGCCTGAGCCGACTCCAGCACCAGAAATTCGAACAGCACCCGATCGTCCGTCTGCGGCACAACCCATTCATGGTCATGGTAGGCATGTTCCAGCGGGCTCTGCATCGCCCAGCCACAGGGCTGGTGCGATGCAGTATCGGGCTTGTCAGTGATCACGGCGCAGGCCGCCCGCATCAAGGATGCGGATCGGCTGAGGAGTGTCATCCGCCTTGGAGGCCGGTGCCCGATCCGAGCGTTCCCCGCTGACACGGGTTTCGATCTGTTCCGGATCAGGGCGGCCGTCCAGCCGCAGGGAGTCCGAGAAGCCGCACTTTACACACTCGCGGTATTCTCGCTCCTCATCACGGTACATTCTGACCGTATCCATCTCGCCACAGCGCGGACAAACCGCGCCGGCAATAAACCGCTTGCTTACACTCATTTTTCAACCTCTCAGCGGATACCGGAATGGCGCAGCAGGGCATCCACACTGGGTTCCCGACCACGGAAGGCCACAAACAGATCCATCGGATCACCCGAACCACCCTGTTCCAGAATTTCCTGACGGAAGGCGGCGCCGGCTTCCGCACTGAAGATGCCTTCCTCCTCAAAACGGGAGAAGGCATCTGCCGACAGCACCTCGGCCCACTTGTAACTGTAGTAGCCTGCGGCATAGCCACCGGCAAATATGTGACTGAAACTGTGCTGGAAGCGGTTTTCCGCCGGCGGACGGATCACCGATACCTGATCCCGTACCCGGTTCAACAGCGCCTGAATATCAGTCTTGCCCGGCTGATATTCATGGTGCAGGCGGAAATCAAACAGCGAGAACTCCAGCTGGCGCAGCATCATCATCGCCGACTGGAAATGCTTGGCGGCCAGCATCTTGTCCAGCAGTGACTGCGGCAGCGGCTCTCCGGTTTCATGATGACCTGAGATCAGCGCCAGCGCTTCCGGCTCCCAGCACCAGTTCTCCATGAATTGACTCGGCAGCTCGACCGCATCCCAGGCGACACCGTTGATGCCGCTGATATCCGCCTCTTCCATCTGTGTCAGCATATGGTGCAGACCATGACCGAACTCATGGAACAGGGTCGTCACTTCATCATGGGTCAACAGCGCCGGCTGGCCGGGCAGGGGCGGGGTGAAGTTGCATACCAGATAGGCCACCGGCAGCTGCAACTGGCTGTCACTCAGACGGCGACGCACACGACAGTCATCCATCCAGGCGCCGCCACGCTTGCCGCTGCGGGCAAAGGGGTCCAGGTAGCAGTAGGCAAAGGGCTCGCCGTTGCGCTTGAGCGCAAACAGACGCGCATCGTTGTGCCAGCTGTCGAAGTTCGACTGCTCTTCAACGTCCAGATCAAACAGACGACCGGCGATGGTGAACATGCCATCCAGCACTTTCGGCAGTGGGAAGTAGGGGCGCAGCTCCTGCTGAGAGATGTCATAGCGCGCCTGTTTCAGCTTCTCACCATAATAGGTGACATCCCAGGCCATCAGTTCTTCAATGCCATCACGTTCCTGAGCAAAGGCTTTCAGTTCGGCCAGCTCCCGCTCGGCAATCGGGCGGGTTTCCGTGGCCAGGTCTTCCAGGAAGCTCACCACCTGCTGTGGCGACTGCGCCATCTTGGTCGCCAGCGAGTAATCGGCATAGGTGTCGAAGCCCAGCAGCTGCGCCAGCTCGTGGCGCAGATCCAGAATTTCCTGCATCACCGCCGAGTTGTCCCATTCACCGGCCTTCGGCCCCTGATCGGATGCGCGGGTGCTGTAGGCACGGTACAGCTCTTCGCGCAGACTACGGCTGTCGGCAAAGGCCATCACGGCGTAGTAGGCGGGGAAGTCCAGCGTGATCACCCAGCCATCAAGCTCTTTCGCCTTCGCGGCCTCTTTGGCAGCGGCAACGGCATGGTCCGGCAGCCCGGCCAGCTCCGCTTCATCATCGATCTGTTTCCACCAGCCTTGGGTGGCATCGAGCACGTTCTCGGAAAACCGGGTGGTCAGCTCAGACAGGCGCTGCTGAAGCTCTGCATAGCGCTTCTGCTGGGCTTCCGGCAGAGCAATACCGGACAGGCGGAAGTCCCGCAGAGCATTATCGATCACCTTTCTGCGTGACTTGCTCAACTGCGGATAGGCACCACTCTGCGCCAGAGATTCGAACGCCTTGAACAGTCCCTGATGCTGGCCCAGCTCGGTCCAGTATTCGGACAGTTTCGGCAGGCAGGCATTGTACGCCTCACGCCAGGCATCGGAGTTCATCACGCCGTTCAGGTGCGATACCGGTGACCAGGCCTGTGCCAGCTCATCGTTGAGCTGTTCCAGTTCAGCCACCAGCGACCAGTCATTGCGCTCAGGATCAGCGGTCAGCGCCGCGATGCGTTCACGGTTGCGCGCCAGCAGGTCATCGACAGCAGGTACGGCATGCTCGGGTTTGATACGGCTGAACGGGGGCAGCAGGTGGGTCTCAAGCAGCGGGTTGGACATCGGTGTCTCCATCGGTTGCGGCCTTTCAGCGGTTGTACGTCTGCAGGCGTTCAAAGGTGCACTTTGCTATACAATGGGGCCCACAGTGCCTTATTTCAATCGATTCAGGAGCGGTTATGAATATACGCCCTTATCAGGGGATGACACCAAAACTGGGCGAGCGGGTGTTTGTCGACCCCAGCGCGGTTGTACTGGGTGACGTGGAGATCGGTGACGACAGCTCGGTCTGGCCGCTGGTAGTGATTCGCGGTGACATGCACCGCATCCGTATCGGTCGCTGCAGCAGCATTCAGGATGGCTCGGTACTGCATATCACCCATGCAGGCCCCTACAACCCCGATGGCTTTCCGCTGATCATCGGCGACCATGTCACCGTGGGTCATCAGGCGATGCTGCATGGCTGCACCATCGGCAACCGCGTACTGGTGGGCATGGGCGCCATGATCATGGACGGCGCCGTGGTGGAGGATGAAGTAATCGTGGGTGCCGGCAGCCTGGTGCCACCGGGCAAGACACTGAAAAGCGGCTACCTCTACGTAGGCCGTCCGGCCAAGCCCCAGCGCGAGCTGTCCCAACAGGAGCGCGCGTTCTTCACCTATACCGCCGAGAACTACTCACGCCTGAAGGACAAGCACCGCGCAGAGGACTGGGCCTGACATTCGTCAGGCCTTGGCCTTGGCGATCTCCCGCAGCCGCTTCACCACCTGCGCATTGATGCTGCGCTGAGTGAAGTGGCCGTCCTGCTTACGCACTCCGGCAGTACGGCCCATCAGAATTTCCAGACACTCGTCCACGCTGGCTACGGCATAGATGTGAAACACGCCATCTTCCACGGCCTTGACCACCTCGGCTTTCAACATCAGATGGCGCACGTTTGCCTTCGGAATGACACATCCCTGCCAACCGGTCAGGCCGCGTGTCTTGCACAGATGAAAAAAGCCTTCAATTTTTTCATTTACGCCCCCGATTGCCTGCACTTCACCATACTGGTTAATGGAACCGGTAATCGCATACTGCTGTCGGATCGGAATATGGGTCAGGGCAGAAATCAGGGTACAGATCTCTGCCAGTGAAGCGCTGTCACCATCCACATAGCCATAGGACTGCTCCATCGCCAGACTGGCCGACACCGCCAGCGGAAAATCACTGGCGTAGGTGTGGCCCAGAAAACCCGACAGGATCAGCACCCCCTTGGAGTGGATCGGCTGGCCCAGTGTGACTTCACGCTCGATATCGATAATGCCCTTGTTGCCCGGATGCACGGTTGCGGTAATGCGCGCCGGGCTGCCAAAGGACACATCCCCCACCTGCAGCACCGTCAGGCCGTTCGACTTGCCGATCGCCTCACCTTCGGTATCGATCAGCACCGTTTCGTTCAGAATACTTTCCAGAATTTTCTCTGACAGCCTGCCGGTACGGCGCTCCTTGGCTTCCAGGGCCAGTTCTACATGCTCGGCGTTGATCAGGGCGTCATTCTGTTCACGACGGCGGAAGTCCGACTCACAGAGCAGGTCGACCAGCTCTCCCACATGGGCAGACAGCAGCTCCTGATCACCGGCCAGGCGTGAGCTGTGCTCCACCAGGCGAGCGACCGCACGGCGGGTGAGCGGAGCCAGATTCTCTTCATGTGCCAGCGTTTTCATCAGTCGAGCGTATTGGCGTATGGAGTGCGGGGTGCGGTGCACGTCTTCGTCAAAGTCCACCACCACCCGGAACATTTTTTCGAAGTCGTGATCCAGCTCCTGCAGCAGGTAGTAGGTGTCACGCTCGCCCACCAGCACCACCTTCACCTTGAGCGACGCCGGATGTGGGCTCAACGTTATGGCGCTGATACCGGTGTATTCGCTGATCGGATTTTCAATGCGGATCTCATGGGATTTCAGTGCTCGCTTGAGTGCGCTGTAAACGAACGGTTGCTCCAGCAGCTTCTCGGCCTCCAGCACCAGATAGCCGCCATTGGCACGATGCAGGGCCCCTGAACGGATCAGGGTGTAGTTGGTGACCATCGAGCCCATTTCACTGACGTATTCCACCCGACCAAACAGGTTCTCGTAGCTGGGGTGCGCCTCGAACACCACAGGGGCACCTTTTGTCTTGTGGTTGTCGACCAGCAGATTCAGGCCATAGTTCTGCTCGAGGTACTCCCGCCGCATGGCATCGGTTTTCGCTTCCAGCGGGCTATCATCACCGACCACCTCGGACGAATTGCGGATCAGGTCACGTTCGATGTGATTGAGGTAATCCACAATGCTGTTGATGTTGGCATACTTCTCCCGCAGCGGCTGAATAAGCGGCTGCACGGCCTGTCGCGAGGTTTCCCGATCCAGCACTTTCATCTGTTCGGCCGCGGCCCGGCGCCAGACAGGCAGCCCCGTCAGGCTGTCATTGAGCATCTCTTCCAGTTCGGAAATATGACTCTGGATGGCATCCCGCTCCTCTTCCGGCAGTTGCGAAAACGCGGCTTCATCCATTCCCTGACCGTTGCTGACCGGAGTAAAGCCCACTGTCGCGCCATCGCGGTAGACGGCAATGCTGTACTCGCGCCCCTTGCGCTCGACCTGATCAAGGGCGTCATCATAGTGACGATTGAACTCGCGTTCGATCTGACTCTTCATGCGCTGGTAGGCCGGATTTTCAAATGCAGCCGGCAGCTCGGTCAGCACCGTATCCAGCAGCTGACGAATGTCGCGCTTGAGTTGGGAAGCCCGCCCGGCGGGCAGTTCAAGCACGACGGGGTAGCGGTTGTCATTCAGATTGTTGATGTAGCACCAGTCGCTGGGCTTGTTTTGTTTCTTGGCCGAACTTTTCAGGCTGTCCATGGCGAAGGAGAAGCGGCCGGTATGCGGATTGCCCATCACAAAGAGGTTGTAACCCGGCCGCTGCATGCCAATGCCAAACGCCATCGCCTCGATGGCGCGGTCCTGACCGAAAAAGCCGGTAAAGGGCTCCAGTGACTCGGTGGTTTTGAAGGGGAGGAGTTCGGGATCGCAGTTGCGATAGAGCGCCTCGGGCGCCAGGGGCAGATGCTTGTCCATGCGCGCACTCCGCAGACAGAGAATGTTTCTCTGTTATACCGCCTCACAATTGATTGATGCAAGGCGGTTGCGGGAAAAGGCTTTGAAATTCAGCGGGCTGCCAGAGACTCGCGCAGCGCCTGAATGACAGGAGCCGTATCGGGACGCACACCGCGCCAGATCAGGAAGGCTTCAGCGGCCTGCTCGACCAACATCCCCAGACCGTCCATGACCCGGCCCGCGCCCTGTGCCTGTGCCCAGCGGCAGAACGGAGTGGGTTCGGCGCCATACATCATGTCATAGCAGGCCGTGTGAGCACTTACTGTCGCTCCGGGAACCGGTGGCAGCTCTCCCTGCAGGCTGGCAGAGGTACCGTTGATGATCAGATCAAAGGCAGTCGCCGGAATCGCATCAAAACCACAGGCTGTCACGCAGGCAGCCGGATCGAACAGCTGCGCCAGCACCTCGGCCTTGGCTGGAGTGCGGTTGGCGATCAGGATAGAGCTTACACCCGCGGCCAGCAGCGGCTGCAATACGCCACGCACGGCGCCACCGGCACCGAGAATCAGCACCCGTGCACCCTCAAGGTCGACTTCATTATTGTCGGCCAGATCACGCACCAGACCGATACCATCGGTGTTGTCACCGGCAAGGCGGCCATCTTCGAGGCGATACAGGGTATTGACCGCGCCCGCCAGCTCGGCGCGCTCACTGCGCCACTGTGCCAGTGCCCAGGCCCGCTGCTTGAACGGCACCGTGACATTCAGCCCCTTGCCGTCCCCCTGCAGAAAATCCGCGACAGCCGCTTCAAACGCATCCTCATTGATCTGCTCGGCGCTGTAGCTCAGATCCTGTGCCGTCTGCTGCGCAAAACGGGCATGAATCTGCGGCGATTTGCTGTGGGCTATCGGGTTGCCGAACACGGCGTAACGGTCGGTCATGTCACACATCCAGCCAGTTGCGCGGTTTCAGGTAACGTTCATACAGCACGGCTTCCTCGGTATCAGGCTCAGGCTGCCAGTTGTAGTCCCAGCGCACCTCCGGTGGCAGTGACATCAGAATCGACTCGGTGCGACCACCGGACTGCAGACCGAACAGGGTACCGCGGTCATACACCAGATTGAACTCCACATAGCGACCGCGACGGTGCAACTGGAAATCACGCTGACGTTCGCCATAAGGCGTGTCCTTGCGCTTCTCGATAATCGGCACGATCGCCGGTACATAGGCATCGCCGATGGCACGCATCAGGCCAAAGCTGTCGTCAAAGCCCAGCTCATTAAGGTCATCAAAAAACAGACCTCCGATACCACGCGGCTCCTGACGGTGCTTGAGGTAGAAATAGTCATCACACCACTGCTTGAAACGCGGATAGATATCGTTTCCGAAAGGAGCACAGGCGTCGTGCGCGACCTGATGCCAGTGTCGACAGTCATCGTCGTTACCGTAATAGGGGGTCAGATCGAAACCACCGCCAAACCACCAGACCGGCGCCTCACCTTCCTTCTCTGCTATGAAGAAGCGCACATTGGCATGGGAAGTCGGTACATAGGGGTTGTGAGGATGAATGACCAGCGACACCCCCATGGCCTCAAAGCTGCGGCCGGCCAATTCGGGGCGATGTGCCGTTGCCGACCCCGGCAGGGCCTTGCCATGGACATGTGAAAAGTTGACGCCACCTTTTTCGATCACGGCACCTTTGGTAATCACCCGGCTGCGACCACCGCCGCCTTCTGCTCGCTCCCAACTGTCTTCCATGAAGCGTGCTCCACCATCAGCCTGCTCAAGCGCAGTACAGATCCGTTCCTGCAGATCCAGCAGGTAGCGTTTTACTTCTTGGGTATCAGGGGCGGACATATACAATCTCCATTACTGACAAAGTAAGTATTTACTTTCAATGCAGAGCTTTATATTTTGAGGATTCTATCGGAAGCTTACAGTATCTGCAGTACAACAAGACAAGGTTGCAATAAATAGATACCTACAGGCGCAGTACATACTTACTTCGCCTGTAGACCTATTAAAACACATTGAATGAACAGCTCAACTTGCCAATTGAGCCAGTGCCCACTCGGCAACCACGCTGTCTTCAGCATCCAGCAGGGCACTCAACGCCTGCATGCTTTGGGTAAGAGTGCGCGCATCGGGCCGACAGATGTTGACGTGACCCACTTTACGTCCTGGGCGGATCTCCTTGCCGTACCAGTGTACATGGGCTCCCTGTACACCCAGCCATTCAGGCTTCCAGTTGCGACCCAGCAGGTTATACATGACCGAGGCTCCGCTCACCTCCGGGGTAATCAGCGGCAGCCCGGCCAGTGCACGCAGATGCAGCTCAAACTGACTGATGCTGGCGCCTTCCTGTGTCCAGTGACCTGAGTTGTGCACTCGAGGCGCCAGCTCATTCACCAGCAGCTTGCCGTCGACCACGAAACACTCCATCGCCATAACCCCGATGTAGCCTTCGTCATCCATAATGCGGCCAAGCCAGGCTTCGGCATCACGCTGCTGCTCTGCCGGAACCGGCAGGCCTGCAATGCTTGCACGCAGAATGCCATCCTGGTGCCAGTTGCAGGTGAGGGGATAGAACACCTTTTCACCTGCGGCATTACGAGCACCGACCAGTGAAACCTCATGACTGAACGGAATCATGGCTTCGGCAATGCACTCACCCGCCCACTCGGCTTCGGGCTGATCGCCCTTCTGCCAGCGCCACTGGCCACGGCCGTCATAACCGCCACGGCGGCGCTTGACGATGACACGCTCACCAACAGACTCCAGCTGCCCCTGCAGGTCACCTTCTTCCAGCGATAGCCAGGGGGAAGTCGGTACCTGTAGACGATCAAGCAGCGACTTCTGCCGCTGACGGTCGATCACCATATGCAGGGCAACCTTGTTGCGGAAATTGGGGTGCTGCTTCAGCTGCAGGCCGCTGATGCTGTCCGACCAGTGCTCGATTTCGACCGTGATGACATCATCCGGACGCAGATCCAGTTGTACGTCCGCGTTGGGATCAACCGGCATCACCTCCAGCTGCATCGGCGAACCTGCCTGCTGCAACATCTGACCCAGCTGGCCGTTACCGGCTACAACGATTCGTGGCAACATCACTCAACCTCGCGGATCGGGGTTATCAAGTACAGCTTGCGTCTGAGCCTGACGCCAGTCAGCCAGACGCTGAGCCAGAGCCGTGTCTTCGGTCGCCAGGATCTGAGCCGCCAGCAGGCCTGCATTGAATGCACCGGCACCACCGATAGCCAGAGTACCCACTGGAATGCCGCGCGGCATCTGCACAATTGACAGCAGGCTGTCCTGACCGCTGAGCGCCTTGCTCTGTACCGGAACACCCAGTACCGGTACCAGTGTCTTGGCTGCAATCATGCCCGGCAGGTGCGCGGCACCGCCAGCACCGGCAATGATCACCTTGAGACCGTTGTCTGCAGCGGTTTCGGCAAAGCGGAACATCTTGTCCGGAGTACGATGGGCGGACACCACTTCAGTATGATATTCGACACCCAGGGTATCCAGAATCGTTGCAGCCTCTTCCATGGTGGGCCAGTCTGAACGTGATCCCATCACGATCGCCACTTTTGCGCTCATCGGTTATCTACTCCCGTCATCACTCTGATTGCGCTGGCAGCTTGGGCACCAAAGCGCGATCCGGTCGGGTTTTCCGGCCAGACCGGAAAACGGAAAAGCGGAATTATAGCAAGCACCGACACAAAATTCCCCACTGGATCAACGGATACGACAGACGCGTGAGCTGGCCAGGGTGATCAGCCCCTCAAGTTCCAGCTGCATCAGCAACGCCTGCAGGCGAGACAGGGGCAAGCCTGACTCACTCACGAGGTGGTCAAGCCAGAGCGGTTCCCAGGGAATGTGTTGCAACAGCTGCTGCAGCTCGGGTGACAGTGAAGCATCCGGCAGCGGGGTCGCCTCACGGGCCGGCTTCTGCTCCGGTACCATAAGCCCCAATATACTGCCCAGCTGTTCAACGACCTGGGCGATGGTTTCAACCAGCGTTGCCCCCTCACGGATCAGGGCATGGCAGCCACGGCTGAGCGGGTTATGGATAGAGCCAGGGATGGCGAATACTTCACGCCCCTGTTCCAGTGCCTGCCGTGCCGTGATAAGCGAGCCGCTTCGCAGCGCGGCCTCCACCACCAGAGTCCCCACCGACAGACCACTGATAATGCGGTTGCGACGCGGAAAGTGCCCCTGCAGCGGCGCTGTTCCGGGTGGATATTCGGATACCAGCGCACCGCCACTGGCCAGAATCTGTTCTGACAGTCGTTGATGGCGACGCGGATAGATGCGATCGACACCGGTTCCGAGCACGGCAACCGTCGCGCAATCGGCGTCCACACACGCCTGATGTGCCGCCGCATCGATGCCCAACGCAAGACCACTGCAGGCAATGACGCCGGACTGCGCCAGTGCGGACGCAAAGTCATACGCCAGCTGCACACCGCTTCGACTGGCATGGCGGCTGCCGACAACACCCAGCTGCGGCACGTTCAGTGCCGTCACTTCGCCCTTGAGCCACAATGCCAGTGGCGGGTCCGGAATGGCCGCGAGCAACTCGGGATAGTCGGCATGGTCGAGCCCCAGCACCTGAATTCCCAGCGTGCCAGCCTGCTGCCAGAGTTGATCGGCCTCGGTGAACAACGGGCCTTGGTATTGAAACTGGTGTATCGCCTCGAGTGTATCGCGGCGCAATCGAATGGTGGGGGGCAGGGTGATCTCGGCTCTGAGCAGCCGGGTGATGCAGAGGCCTTCCTGGCGGAGTCGCGCCAGCGTTGCCGGGCCAATACCCGGCAGTTTGCTGGCTGCGATCCACTCCCTTGGATCGCTCATAACTGTTTTTTCCTTAACGTCCGGGTGTGCGCAGCTCGTCGCCGACAGAGATCACATTGGTCGCCTTGAGCACCAGGCCATAGCTGACCCGCTCAAACGCCTTGAACACCATCAACTCACCGGCACGCTCGGCAGGCAGCGACAGAATCTCGCCACTGACCGGATCCTTCACCTGTTCGCCTTTCTTGTAGACCGCAAACACATGGCCGGGCTCGACACCATCCGCTGCCCCAAAGCTCAGTGCAACAGCGTCAAACTGACCCACCTTGGCTACCCCGCCCAGCACGTCAATGATAACGGCGTCGGACAGATCGGGGCCGGGCTGCGGGTGGAAGACCGACTGAATTCGCTCTTCTCCGCTGGGCAGAAGGCGGTCCAGCTTGCGAACCTCTTCACGACTGCTGCGAAGGTCCAGCGTCAGGATATCCTCATCCCGGGCTGTGATTCGGGCATCGGCCACCTTGTACAGCTCAAAGCCAAGAAACTCGCCTGTTACCGGGTGATGGTACTCACGCGCCGGGCGGTAAAGACTCTGGATCCGGATCTCTTCATCAACCGGGGTGCCACGGGCGTAAACTCGATCACCCGCACCGGCGATGATGCTTTCGTTGCGCCCGCCAATCACATAGGGTGCGGCCTCAAGCACATCCTGATCCGTTACGATGTTGTCATTCAGAAAACTGGCGACGTCACGCAGAGGAATGGCCGGAATCGGCTGCTCCAGCGGCTGAACTCTGACCTGCGGGCTCAGTTTGCGAATGCCGCGTTTCAGCCCCAGCCTCGGCTGGCCATCAACCCAGGTCAGGTACACCACATCACCCGGGTAGATCAGGTGAGGGTTGTCGATCTGCGGGTTAACGTTCCAGACTTCAGGCCAGCGCCAGGGGCTCTGCAGAAATCGACCTGAGATGTGCCACAGGGTATCTCCCTTGACCACCACATATTCCGTCGGGTGTCCGTCCTGGAGTTGTATCCGGTCGGCACGTTCCGCTGCGGTCGCAACGCCTGCCCACATCAGGCAAGCTCCGACCAAGCCATAAAGCAATCCTCTCATTATTCAGCTCCCTTGTACGTTTCTGGCCCGGGCAACCCGCCACACGAGCGTGCTTGAAGGCCGCAAAGCAATGCATCAGGCAAGTTATTCAGTATAATGATGGCAGATCAAACTTTTTGCCACTAAACAGCCGGATTTTAACCTCCGACAAAGCAGATTACCTATGGCCAAGCTCAATATTCTTGAATTTCCTGATCCGCGTCTACGCACCATCGCGGAACCCGTCGAACAGGTGGATGATGCGATTCGTCAGCTGGTCGATGATATGTTTGAAACCATGTACGACGCACCGGGTATCGGTCTGGCCGCCACTCAGGTGAATGTGCACAAACGTGTCGTCACCATCGACATCTCTGAAGATGGCAGTGAGCCTCTGGTGCTGATCAACCCCGAGTTCACCGTACTGCAGGATGTGCTGGAACAGATGCAGGAAGGCTGTCTCTCTGTGCCCGGTTTCTATGAAGATGTTGAGCGCCCCAATCGCATTCTGCTCAAGGCGCTGGACCGTGACGGAAACCCGTATGAGCTGGAAGCGGAAGGGCTGCTGGCCGTATGTATCCAGCACGAGCTGGATCACCTCAACGGCAAACTGTTTGTGGACTATCTGACTGCGCTCAAGCGCAATCGCATTCGCGGCAAGCTGGAGAAAAAGCACCGGCTTGAAGCCCATCAGGCCTGATCCGGCCAAGCGTTCTGAAACAGGTTTGCACGCGCAAGCCTGTTTTTGTATGGAGCCCAACCATGAGTGATACCCCGCTGCGCATCATTTTTGCCGGCACGCCCGATTTCGCTGCCAGCTGCCTCGAAGCCCTGCTCAAGACTGAACATGACATTGTGGCGGTTTATACCCAACCGGACCGCCCGGCCGGGCGTGGCCGCAAGCTCCGCCCCGGCCCGGTCAAGGCGCTGGCTCAACAGCATGACCTGCCGGTATTTCAACCTCTGTCACTCAAGGACCAAGCTGAACAGCAGGCACTGCGCGAACTGAACGCGGACCTGATGGTGGTGGTGGCCTATGGCTTGCTGCTGCCACAGGCAGTCCTGGACGCACCACGTCTGGGCTGCATCAACGTACACGCATCCCTGCTGCCGCGCTGGCGCGGAGCCGCTCCAATTCATCGCGCCCTGCTGGCCGGTGACGACACCACCGGCATCACCATCATGCAGATGGACGCAGGCCTTGATACCGGTGACATGCTCAGCAAGGTCGAATGCCCGATTCTGGCTGACGATACCAGCGGGCGCCTGCATGATCGTCTGGCCGAACTGGGCGCAAGAGCTCTGGTAGAGTGTCTAGCGCCTCTGGCAGCCGGCATGCTCACCCCGGAAAAACAGGATGACAGCCAGGCCTGCTACGCGCACAAGCTGGAAAAACAGGAGGCGCAGGTCGACTGGTCACAACCGGCAGAGCGGATCGTGCGCGGCGTGCGCGGGTTTAACCCCTGGCCAGTCGCATACACTCGCCTTGGCGAAGACAATCTTCGCATCTGGTCTGCAGCCGCCGACCCACATGGCAGCAATGCCACACCCGGCACCATCATCGAGTCCTCTGCCGACACCATCCGAGTGGCAGCAGGTGAGGGCAGTGTATTGCTGACCGAACTGCAACTGCCCGGCGGCAAGCCTCAGCCGGTCAAAACGCTCATGAACGCCCATCAGGCACGCTTTGCAACGGGAGTTAAACTTGGCTGATTCCATCAATGTACGCGCCCTGGCCGCTCAGGTACTGGCCCCCTTGCTGCGCCAACACGGCTCACTCAGCAGCCACCTGCCCGACGCCCTGCAACACTGTCCGGAACAGGACCGCGCTCTGCTGCAGCAGCTTTGCTTTGGCACCATGCGTGAGCTGTTTCGACTTGAAGTCATTGCCGACAGCCTGCTTAAAAAGCCCTTTCAGGACCGCGACTATGAGCTTCAGGCGCTCTTGCTGATCGGGCTGTGGCAATTGCGTCACAGCCGTATTCCGGCCCACGCCGCATTGAATGAAACCGTGGATGCCACTTCCGCTCTCAACCATGACTGGGCCCGCAAGCTGATCAATGCAGTACTGCGCCGCTATCAGCGTGAAGCCGAGCAGCTGGAAGCAGGGCTTGCCAGCAATCCACAGTTCCGCTGGAACCATCCCCAGTGGATGGTCAGCAAACTTGAGCACAACTGGCCCGAGCACTGGAAAACCATTCTTGAGGCCAACGATCAGCAAGCCCCAATGACCCTTAGGGTTAATAAGCGCCAACTTACTCTGGAGAGCGCTCAAACTAAGCTCCAAGAGGCCGAGATACTCTCTTCACCAGGGCAGTTCAGTGATACGGCACTGGTGCTGGAACACGCGGTAGATGTGCGTCGCATCCCCGGCTTTGATCAGGGTCTTTTCAGTGTGCAGGACGAAGCCGCCCAACTGGCAGCCGGTTTGCTGGATGCCAGAGCAGGGCAACGGGTACTGGACGCCTGTGCCGCGCCGGGAGGCAAGCTGTGTCACCTGCTCGAAGCCACACCCGGGCTGCAGGACGTGGTAGCCGTCGAGCTTGAGCCGGCCCGCGTGCAGCGCATGACAGACAACTTGATGCGACTGAAGCTGGAGCTGGAGTGCCGACTGCTGACCGCCGATGCAACCAGCCAGGACTGGTGGGACAGGCAGCCCTTTGATCGCATTCTGATCGATGCCCCCTGCAGCGGTTCCGGCGTCATTCGCCGTCACCCCGATATCAAGCTGCTGCGCCGTGGCGAAGACATTAACGCACTGGCACAGGTGCAACTCAACATCCTCAATAACCTCTGGTCGATGTTGTCACCGGGCGGGCGTCTGGTGTACGCCACCTGTTCGGTGTTCAGTCAGGAGAATGAGCGCATCATTGAGCGCTTCCTGAAGCAGCGGCCCGACGCATGCCACGTACCGATCAATGCCAACTGGGGTGAAGCAAGGCCTTACGGTCGCCAGCTGTTTCCGCAGCCCGCTGGCCATGACGGTTTCTATTATGCTGTTCTGATCAAAGCAGAGGAGCCCGCAGCTTCATGAAAATCATTATCCTGGGTGCCGGTCAGGTCGGTGGATCTCTGGCTGAACACCTTGCCAACGAAGCCAATGACATCACCGTAATTGATACCGATGCGGCTCGGCTGCGTGAACTTCAGGATCGGCTCGATATCCGCACGGTAGAAGGCAAGGCCTCCTATCCATCGGTGCTGGGTCAGGCCGGGGCACAGGATGCGGACATGCTGATTGCCGTCACCAACAGTGACGAAGTCAACATGATCGCCTGTCAGATTGCGCGAGGACTGTTCAATATCCCCACCAAGATTGCACGTGTGCGCGAACATGACTACCTGCAGAAAGATCAGGCCATATTCAGTGGTGACAAGGGTATTCCGGTTGATGTCCTGATCAGTCCCGAAGAGCTGGTTACCCAGCATATCAAGCGCATGATTCAATACCCCGGCGCACTGCAGGTACTGGACTTTGCGGGCGGGCAGGCTCAGCTGGTAGCGGTCAAGGCCTACTATGGCGGCCCGCTGGTTGGCCGTGAGATCTCCTTCCTGCGTTCGCACATGCCCAACATCGACACCCGCGTTGCCGCCATCTTCCGCCAGGATCATCCCATGATCCCCAAGGGGGACACCGTAATTGAAGCCGATGATGAGGTGTTTTTCATCGCCGCACGGCGTGATATTCGTGCAGTCATGAGCGAGCTGCGCCGTCTGGACCGATCCTACAAGCGCATCATCATTGCCGGCGGAGGCAATATCGGCGCCCGTCTGGCCAGCTCCATTGAAAACGACTACCAGGTCAAGCTGATCGAGCACAACCTGTCACGCTGCAACCTGTTGGCCCGCGACCTCAACAACACCATTGTGCTGCACGGCAGCGCCTCCGATCGTGATCTTCTGATTGAGGAAAACATCGAAGACACGGATGTATTCTGTGCCCTGACCAACGACGACGAAGCCAATATCATGGCCTCCATGCTGGCCAAGCGTCTGGGTGCGCGTACCGTCATGACACTGATCAACAACCCCGCCTATGTTGATCTGGTTCAGGGCGGGGTGATCGACATCGCCATTTCACCCCAGCAAACCACCATTGGCGCATTGCTGACGCACGTCCGCCGCGGTGATGTGGCAGCCGTACACTCGCTGCGCCGCGGCGCTGCTGAAGCACTGGAGGCGGTTGCCCATGGTGACCGCAAAAGCTCCAAAGTGGTTGGACGCGCAATCGAGGAGATCGACCTGCCGCCGGGCACTACGATCGGCGCCATCATTCGCGGTAATGAGGTCTTGATCGCCCATGACGATCTGGTCATCGAAAACGATGATCATGTCATTCTGTTTCTGGTCGACAAGCGACGTATTGCTGAAGTCGAGCGCCTGTTCCAGGTCGGTCTGGCTTTCTTCTGAGGCGACAGCATGCACTTTCAGGTCATTTTACGAATTCTCGGCATACTGCTGATGATCTTCAGCATCACCCAGCTGCCGCCGCTTGGAGTGTCGCTGTTCTATGAGGACGCCACTCACTGGGCGTTCATCTCCGCCTTTGCCATTACGCTGGCGACCGGCTTCATTATCTGGGTCCCGGTCTATACCGCCAAACAGGAACTCAGTATCCGTGATGGTTTTCTCGTTACCGTGCTGTTCTGGACGGTTCTGGGCGTGTTCGGTTCGCTGCCCCTGATGCTGGCCGAGTCACCGGGACTGACAGCGGTTGATGCCGTTTTCGAGTCGATCTCGGGCCTGACCACCACCGGTGCCACCGTAATGACGGGACTGGATCAGCTGCCACGCTCCATTCTCTATTATCGTCAGCAGCTGCAGTGGCTTGGCGGCATGGGGATCATCGTGCTGGCGGTTGCCATTCTGCCAATGCTCGGTATCGGGGGAATGCAGCTTTACCGTGCTGAGGCGCCGGGGCCAGTCAAGGACAACAAGCTGACACCACGCATCACCGAAACCGCTAAGGCACTCTGGTATATCTACCTGTCCCTGACCATCGCCTGCGCAGCGGCGTATTGGCTTGCGGGCATGACGCCGTTCGATGCCATCGGGCACAGCTTTTCCACGGTCGCCATCGGTGGCTTTTCCACCCATGACGCCAGCATTGGCTATTTCGACAGCGCCGTTATCGAGTCGATCGGCATCTTCTTTATGGTGGTGGCCGGCATCAACTTTGGCCTGCACTTTTTTGCCTGGCGGCATCACACGCTGACGCACTATCTGAAAGATCCCGAGGTGCAGTTTTATCTGTCACTGCTCGGTCTTGTGATCCTGCTGACGCTGTTCGTGCTGGTAATGACTCATACTTATCCCGCCGTCGAAGCGTTGCGCAAGGCGGCTTTCATGGTCGTCTCCATCGCTACAACCACCGGCTACGCCACCGCAGACTTTGCCAGCTGGCCCGCCATGCTGCCCTTCATGCTGTTCGTGCTGGCGTTTGTCGGCGGCTGTGCCAGCTCAACGGCCGGCGGCATGAAAGCCATTCGTGTCCTGTTGATCCTGAAGCAGGGCTATCGTGAGATTCTGCGCCTGATCCACCCCAATGCCGTGATTCCGGTCAAGCTCGGGCAGAGGCCCATACCGGACCGTATTCTGCAGGCGGTGTGGGGGTTCTTTTCGGTGTACCTGATTGTATTCGTGATTATGCTGATCGCACTGCTGGCCACCGGTCTTGACCAGATCACGGCCTGGTCAGCCGTAGGTGCAACCCTCAACAACCTGGGCCCCGGGTTGGGCGATGTATCCGCTCATTTCGGCGGCCTCAACGCAACGGCCAAATGGATTCTGTGTCTGGCCATGCTGCTGGGTCGTCTTGAAGTGTTCACCATGCTGGTACTGTTCACGCCCGCCTTCTGGCGCCGGTGATCAGTCGTAAAAGCGTGGTGCACCTTCAGGCTGATGACTGAAGCGGCGGTATTCCCATTGATACTGGGCGGGCAGGGCTCGTACGCAGGCTTCCACGGAGCGATTCATGGCCGTGGCAGCCTGTTCCAGATCCTTACTGTTGATCTCGGGGTCAGCCCGACGAAAGTGCAGATCAAACCCCTCGGCCTGTGGCAACCGCTCGGCATAGCCACAAATCACGACCGCACCGGTCTGGGCGGCCAGCTGCGGTAACAGCTTCATGGTCAGGGCCTGATTGCCAAAGAAGGGCACATGAATACCGCCGCTGGCATCCGGCTCCTGATCCGGCAGGATACCCACCATCTCGCCACGGCGCAGTGCTTTCATCACCATTCGCACACCACGGGTATCAGCCGGAGCCATTCGGGTTCCCAGCCGTGCCCGCATGCGCTTGATCAGGTCGTCCATAAGCTTAAGCCGTGGCGGTTTGTACATCGCGGTAAAGGGGTAGTGGGCCGATAGCCACAGGTTAAGCACTTCCCAGTTGCCCAGATGAGGGGCTATCAGAATGACGCCCTTGCCCTCTGCAACAGCACCGCTGACTATTTCTTCATTATGAATGTGACGGATTTTCTTCAGTGTGCGCTTGGCCGGCCACAGCCAGGCCATCCCCATTTCACAGAATGAGCTGCCGGTCTGTCTCAGGCTTTCACGCACCAGTTGATCCTGCGCATCCGAGCCAAGTTCGGGAAAGCAGCGGCTGATATTGCGCCGGGTCTGAAACGTCATCTTGGCGCTGTCACCCTTGCGCCACAGACGACCTCCCAGCCAGCGCCCCAGCCCCTGTGAGGCCTTCAACGGCAGCAGAGACAGAAGTCCAAGCACCAGAACCGCCAGTATCGCCTTGATCTGTTTCAAAGTGTTCTCCGTCAAATTCATATGCTCAGTCGTTGATTATAAATCACTGTCACGGCCCATGGCGAAAATGACGCGGGTGAGGCGTCTTGGCTGTGCATTCAGTGATCGTGCAACAGGTCATAAAACCTGCAGATCATGTATAATTCGGCTCTTATTTCGACCACATCCAACAACAATGGTGATTTCCGTGACTGACAAGGTGACTCCAGACGTTAGCACATTCCAGGGACTGATCCTGGCCCTGCAACAATACTGGGCCGAACAGGGCTGTGTCATCGTGCAGCCACTGGACCT
Source organism: Marinobacterium sp. MBR-109 (assembly GCF_040547565.1). Classification (NCBI taxonomy): domain Bacteria; kingdom Pseudomonadati; phylum Pseudomonadota; class Gammaproteobacteria; order Oceanospirillales; family Oceanospirillaceae; genus Marinobacterium; species Marinobacterium sp. MBR-109. The sequence goes on along the minus strand of NZ_JBEPPZ010000010.1, from coordinate 63,237 downwards.
GGAGGTGGGCGCCGGTACTTTCCACCCCTGTACGTTCCTGCGCGCCATCGGCCCCGAGACATGGCGCTCTGCCTATGTGCAGCCAAGCCGCCGTCCAACCGATGGCCGTTATGGTGAGAACCCCAACCGCCTGCAACACTACTACCAGTTCCAGACTGTGCTCAAACCCTCTCCCGACAACATCCAGGATCTGTATCTGGGTTCACTGGAGCGACTGGGGATCGATCTGTCGATCCATGATGTGCGCTTTGTCGAAGACAACTGGGAATCACCCACTCTGGGTGCCTGGGGCCTTGGCTGGGAAGTTTGGCTCAACGGCATGGAAGTAACCCAGTTCACATACTTCCAGCAGGCGGGCGGTCTTGAGTGCTATCCGGTCACCGGTGAAATCACCTACGGGCTTGAGCGTATCGCCATGTATCTGCAGGGTGTAGACAGCATCTACGACCTGATCTGGGCGCGCTATCCGGACGGCAGCACCGTGAGCTATGGTGACGTATTCCACCAAAACGAAGTTGAGATGTCCGCTTACAACTTTGAACATGCTGATGTACCGGCACTGTTTACCAGCTTTGATCACTATGAATCCGAGTGCCAGAAGCTGCTGGCTGCCGATCTTCCGCTGCCGGCCTATGAGATGGTGCTGAAGGCCTCACACACCTTCAACCTGCTGGATGCCCGCCATGCCATCTCCGTTACCGAGCGCCAGCGTTATATTCTGCGTGTGCGGACGCTGGCACGCGATGTCGCCAGTGCATATTTCGAGAAACGCCGCGCGCTTGGTTTCCCGCTGGCCCCTGAAGCGATCCGGGCAGAAGTCCTGTCTGCCTGCGAGGAGGATAAGTAATGTCTCAGCACGATTTCCTGGTTGAACTGGGCACCGAAGAACTGCCACCCAAGGCGCTTAAAACACTCTCTGCTGCCTTCCTCAATGGCATCACTGCAGGCCTTGATGCAGCCGGCATCGCCTATACTGCTGCAACCCCTTTTGCGTCACCACGTCGTCTGGCCGTTCTGATCAACAGCATCCAGCCACAGCAGCCCGACCGCAGCATCGAGAAGCGCGGCCCCGCCACTCAGGCCCCCGAAAAAGCCGTACAGGGCTTTGCAGGCTCCTGCGGTGTCGGCATCGATCAACTCGAAGTGATGGAAACACCCAAAGGCAGCTACTACGTATACCGCGGCGTCGAGAAAGGACAGAGTACCGTTGCCTTGCTGCCTGACATCATCAATGAATCCCTGCACAAGCTGCCCATCCCCAAGCGCATGCGCTGGGGCTCATCGCGCACCGAGTTTGTGCGCCCGGTGAAATGGCTGGTCATGCTGCTGGGTGATGAAGTCGTTGACGCCGAAGTGCTTGGCCTCAAGGCTGGACGCAAGACCCGCGGCCATCGCTTCCACTACAACCATGAGATCGAGATCATGGTGCCGGCCGACTACCAAAAGACCCTGCTGGATACCGGCAAGGTCATTGCTGACTTCGCTGCGCGACGTGAAATGATCCGCGAACAGGTCGTTCGTGAAGGCGAGCGCATCGGCGGCACAGCCCAGATTGACGAGGATCTTCTGGATGAAGTGACAGCACTGAACGAGTGGCCAGTCGCGCTGACCGGTCGCTTTGAGGAGCGCTTCCTCGACGTTCCAGCCGAGGCACTGATCTCCTCCATGAAGGAGAACCAGAAATACTTCCACGCGCTGGATGCCGAAGGCAAACTGATGCCTTACTTCATCACACTGGCCAACATCGAATCCAAAGACCCGCAGCAGGTTATTGAGGGTAACGAGAAAGTCATTCGCCCGCGCCTTGCTGATGCCGCATTCTTCTTTGACACCGACAAGAAGCAGCCGCTTGAGACCCGTATCGAAAAGCTCAAGAGTGTTGTTTTCCAGCAGCAACTCGGCACCATTTTCGAGAAGACTCAGCGCATCGAAGGGCTCGCCTCAGCCATTGCCAATCTGATTGGTGGCGATAGCCAGTACGCACAGCGCGCTGCCTCTTTGAGCAAGTGCGACCTGATGACAGACATGGTGTTTGAATTCACTGAACTGCAGGGCTTGATGGGGTATCACTATGCACTGCATGATGGCGAAGCCGAAGAGGTCGCTCAGGCACTGGATGAGCAGTACATGCCCCGTTTCGCCGGCGACAGCCTGCCCTCAACTCGTACAGGCATCGCACTGGCCATCGCTGATCGACTGGACACCCTGACCGGCCTGTTTGGCATCAACCAGCCGCCTACAGGCTCAAAGGATCCATTTGCCCTGCGTCGTGCCGCACTGGGCGTTCTGCGTATCATTGTAGAGCACAAACTCGACATTGATCTGCACGAACTGCTCAGCATCGCCGTTGCCCAGCACAAGGATCTGCCTGCCGCTGACGGCCTTGTCGATCGTGTACTTGATTTCATGCTGGACCGTTTCCGTGCCTGGTATGACGACCGCGGCATCAGCGCCGAGACCTTTCTTTCAGTGCACGCGCTTCGGCCCACCAGCCCGCTGGACTTTGACCGCCGCATTGATGCCGTTAACCATTTCCGCAATCTCCCGGAAGCGGCGGCGCTGGCTTCTGCCAACAAACGGGTCAGCAACATTCTGGCAAAGCAGGGTGGTGACATTTCCACTGACACAAACTCTGCACTGCTGCATGAAAAGGCTGAACGTGATCTGTGTGAGCAGCTTGACGCCATCGAGCGCGAGATAACCCCTCTGTTTGAGCGTGGCGAATACCGGAACGCCCTTGAGCGACTTGCTCAGCTGCGCCAGAGCGTCGACAGCTTCTTTGATCAGGTGATGGTGATGGCAGACGATGAAGCCCTCAAGCTTAATCGTCTGGCCTTGCTGGCTCGACTCCGCCGACTATTCCTCGGCGTTGCCGATATCTCACTGCTGGGCTGACCTGATCCATGTCCTCAAAAAACCCCGCATTGCGGGGTTTTTTTATTGCTCGCGCCAATGTTCCACGTGGAACATGCTTCGTTTCAATGACTAATATTAAATAGCAAGTCAGTGTTCCACGTGGAACATTAAAACAAGAATAGAGTAGTTGGCTTAGGCAAGGTGAGGCTTATATCAAAAAGGGGGTTCACATCCTACAGGATGTTATCAATCTCAGGAGAGCTCGTCGCCGAGTTTATTCCAGCAGCGGAATGAACTCATCTGTATCACCGCTTACTTTGGGAAATAATCCAGCTTTCCAATCCGCCTTAGCCTGATTGATTTGCGTAAACCGCTGAAGGTTGCCACCCATTCCACGTGAAGCCTGCCACTCGGACCAGAGCAAGGCTGCCACCCATCGGGGCGTAGCGACGCGGGGTTTCTCTTCTTACTCCGAAGTCTCAGTGGCCGTCAACTTTGCCTGCTGTTTTCGCATGGATTCGCCCCGCAGGTTGATCTTGTAGGCGTTGTGCACGAGCCGGTCCAGGATGGCATCCGCCAGAGTGGCGTCACCGATCACGCCATGCCATTCCTCGATGGGTAGTTGGCTGGTCGCGATAGTGGAGCGCCTGCCATGCCGGTCCTCCAACACCTCCAGCAAGTCTCGCCGGTTCTCTGCGCTCAGCTTCATCAGTCCCCAGTCATCCAGGATCAGCACGTCAACCTTGGCCAGACTGATCAGGAGCTTTGAGTATTGGCCATCGCCCTTGGCAATGGTCAGCTCTCGTAACAGCCGCGTCAGGCGCACGTACTGGGCGGTGTAACCCTCCCGGCAGGCTTTGTGTGCCAGAGCACAGGCCAACCAGGTTTTCCCGACCCCTGTGGGGCCGGTGATGAGTATGTTCAGGTGTTCCTTCACCCACTTGCAGCTGGCCAGGTTCTGGATAAGCCCTTTATCCAGGCCCCGTGAGTTCCGGTAATCAATGTCTTCGAGGATCGCGGTGTGTCGCAGCTTGGCACGTCGCAACCGGCTGCTCATTCGACGGTTCTCGCGTTCAGTCATTTCCCGGTCGACCAATAGTCCAAGGCGCTCCTCGAAGCTCAGGTCGGTAATGTCAGGAGTAGCTGACTGATCCGCCAGAGCGGCGGCCATGCCGGTCAGTTTGAGGGCGTGGAGCTTATCCAGCGTAGGATGCTTTAACATGTCAGATTCCTTCAGTGGTAGTACGCAGGGCCGCGGATGTTGTCGTGTGTGTCGGGCAAGGCCAGTTCCTGTTGCTCTTCCAGTGGCTGCTCATCCAGACGGTGTTTGAGGATCGATTCGATGCTCTTGTATCGGCAACTGCCCAGCATCAGGGCGCGTTGGCAGGCATGTTCTAATCGTGTCTCGCCATAGCTCTGGCCCAGCCGGAGAATACCCAGACAGGAACGATAGGCCTGTTGAGGATGCTTTCTCGCCCCCAGCGCTGTGCGGATGAGCTTTTCGGTTGCCGGTCCGATCTTGGCCGCCCAAGCGATCAAGCGTTCCGGTGACCACTCGCCGGCCTGGCGATGGGACTCCGGCATGTGAGCAGTGATGGTGCTATGCCGGCCCTTCTGATCAGAACGCCGGTGGCTAGCGACTCGGTCACCCCGGTAGAAGCATTCGATGGTGTTGTGGGTCATCCGGACCTCCACCTCTTTCTTGATTAGGGTGTAGGGCACCGAGTAGTAATGGCCGTCGATGGCGACGTGGTAGTCGATGTGTACCCTGGCTTTCTTCCACTCCGCGTAGACATACGGCTCTGCCGGCAACGGTTGTAGAACCGGTTGGTCCAGCTGTTTGAAGTGGTCGAGCCGGCACCCGGGCAGCTTGCGGAAGCGGCGTTTGTTAAGCCGCTCCAGCAGCTCACGGATGGTGGCGTTGAGTTGCCCCAGAGAGAAGTGCTGACGGTGACGCAGAGCCGCCAGGATCCAGCGCTCGACGATCAGTACACCGCCTTCCACCTTGGCCTTGTCACGGGGCTTGCGAACTCTTGTCGGGACAACGGCCACACCATAATGGCCAGCCATATCCTGATAGGTCGGGTTGAGATCCGGCTCGTAGCGATGGGCCTTGCTGACGCCGGAGCGGAGGTTGTCCGGAACCACCAGTTCCGGCACTCCACCCAGGAACTCGAAGGTCCGGATGTGGGAGCCGATCCAGTCCGGTAAGGTCTGGCTCCAAGTCGCCTCGGCATAGGTGTAATTGGACGCACCCATCACCGCCACAAAGACTTGCGCCTCATGGATCTCACCGGTGGTGCGGTCAATGACGGGAACGGTCTGTCCGGCATAGTCTACGAACAGCTTCTCCCCGGCCCGGTGATCCTGGCGCATGACCAGATCCAGCTTACCCTGCCAGGCCCGGTAATGGTCGCAGAACCAGCTGTATTGGTAGCCATCCGGATTGGCTTCCCGGTATTCCTGCCAGAGCAGGAACAGGGTGACGTTCTTGCCCCGGAGCTCATCATGGATGCGCTGCCAGTCTGGAATGCCCCTGGCCTGTGCCGGCAAAGCCGGTGGTGGCGGGAACAATCGCTGCTCCAACTGAGCTTCACTCAGACCCTCTGGCAACGGCCAGCCAAGATCTGCTTCAGCAGCACGCCGGAGATACTCGCTTACGGTGGGGCGGCTGACGCCGCAGGCGGCGGCAACCTGACGGTTGCTCAGCCCTCGCTCCCACTTGAGGCGAAGGACTTCTTTGATTTTACGCATGGATAACCTCTTCGCTGGCATCAGGCCCTCTCCGGATGAAAAGGGTCAGAGTACCGTTAGTTATCCCGCGTCAAACGTTTTGATGGGGAAGTCAGGCAGCCTGCCGTGGTGGCAGCTTTGCCGTGGAATCAGTGGCAGCTTTCGCGTGGAATGGGTGGCAGGCTTCATCTGGAATCAGTGGCAACCTTGGTCTAGAATACGCAGTTCGAAATCAGGCGTGTACCGGCGCATCTGGCCGTCGCACTCAAAGTAGACCGAAATAGGCTGCTCTCGGTAACGGACAACATCCGGCGAGAACTCGAAGAGGGCGCAGGCCTTCTGCTCAAGCTGAGACTCCCAGGCCACAAGCCGGTTGTTCTTGGTGGATGGGTAGAAACCGACAACGCGTCCCGTTGTCGGTCGCACTGGCTCCCGAGCTCGCTTCTCTTTACGTAGCGGCCCAGATTTCAGGCGTAGCTGTGCTTCCTGCCGTGTGCCGAACGGCACAACAGTATTTTTTGAAGACATGAGTACCCCTTACTCTGGCGAGTAATGAAGTTAATTGACTGGCTTAATGTCTATGCGGGTGAATTGACGGGCAGGGAGCAAGCAAGGATACTTAGATTTCTGACGTCGTAAGCTTTCTTGCTTGCGCCACTAGCGGGACAATCCACCTGGTGCGTCCCGTTATATCTACATAGTGATACCCTCCTGTGAGCCAGAGCCCAACCCAAGCACTTTCCGTATGATCAGCACCTGATCTCCGTTTAATGACCCGAGGTGGCTTTTCAGATCGTGGACCATCTCAAACTCGTCCTGCGACATGCCGTCCGGCAACCGGAACGTCATCTCGGATAGCTCTACAGAGTGCCAAAGCCGCTCCTGTTCATCCCGAGACAAGTTCAGATTCTTGATGAGTCGCTTGAGTACAGCTGTCGACGGTGGTCCCTTACGCCCCCTTTCCAGGGTGCTGACATAGCAAGGATTGATGCCCATCAGATCGGCTAGCTGCTTCTGCTGCATACGGCGGCTACGCCTAAGATGTTCAAGATAGGTACCGAAGGGGGTCATAGACTCGCGGTCCGGAACTGTGCATTTATCGTACAGAATAGAGAAAATATTCAAGGGTCGTCAAACACTAAATGCCAATATTTTCTTTTAAAATCAAAATGATACAATTTGATTTTCAATGAATATCATTTTGATAAGTTCCTCGCGCTGGCGGTGCTATATACCCAGTGGGAGTAACTCCATTGTCAGTTCATCCGAATGAGTCCAATCTAGGCAATAAAGAGCCTAATCACATAGCTAGCCGCCCCCGGCACTAACTAAAGGAGTAACCCGGTTTGACAGACATTATCCGCTGGATTGTTGATAACAAAGAATGGCTATTCTCTGGAGCAGGCGTCGCGGTCCTTGTTTGGCTGGGGAATATGCTCCGTAAGAACAACGTAACATCTTCTACACAAAAAATACGCACTGGAGAGAAGTCCACCAACTACCAGGCAGGACGAGACATTCATATAGGGAACAAGCAGGCAACGAAGCATGTTGAAGAGGACTAATCAGAAAGCCAACGCTGGGGACCATGCAACAATATTACAGGCAGGCAGGGATATAAATCTCAATATCCCCACTGAGTTGGTAAATAATGAAATAGAAAAAGAACTCCAGCAACTCCGCAAATCTAGGTTTTTCAGAGAAGTCGACAATGTCAGATCCTCGTTGCGATTTGGAAAACGCCTTGTAGATGGAGATCTTTCGGGGGGCTCTGACGCTCTAAGAAGCTTAGGGTTAGCATGGTGCTCACGACTATTAGCACCGACTGAACAGCTCGATCAAGCGAAAGAGTTTTTGGGAATAGCTAATACCCTAGGCGAATCTCCGGAAAACAAGATCGCGAACGCATTTATACTCTCTAGGGAATATGACAAAACAACGGCGCTTCAAGCGCTGGTTGACTTGGATACGCCAGCTGCGTGCTCGGCTAGGCTTATGATTGTCGCCCACCATGAAAGTGCCGAAAGTGCCCTTAAGTGGATGACGGATGCCAACTATAGTGCTGAAAACTTGGATCCTGATGGAAAGAGTTTTCTCTTGAGTCTTCAACTGCAGCTAGCCCGTTGGGAGTCTGCCTCTCAAACAGTAAGCACGCTTTCCCAAGAAAGCTATGACGAAGCCCCCATACTTCATCATTTAGCAGCGTTGAGCACCCTAATTCCTACCATCCCGCAAGACTATCGCGCCTTTGTACTGACGCAAGTTCCTTTTGAAGCTAGAGAGTTCCCCTTAGCAACAGACAGCCTCTCATTGAATGCACGTCGATCCGCACATCAACATTTCGTTAACGCGACGAACGCAGCCATCCGCCTATCATGTTCACGCACTGCAAGTATGGATGATGAGTACGCTATTTGGTTGGAGCTGCGTGATCCACTTCAAGCACCTGAAGGGGTAAAAAGGCTGGAAGAAAAGCTACGTACACCAGATACAGCGCTTAGGTTTGTGCACTATGCGTTGCAGTTTAATATTAAGCTGGATTTAGAGGCAGTTGAGCGAGATATAGACCGTGACGTAGCCAAGAATGGCGCCATGACCGAGGCCGCTGCTATTGCCCGTTTTGCGATAGCATTTACAAAGCCAACTGCTGCAGAAGTGGCCGACTATATTGCACGCCACCACAGCCAGCTTGCAATGCATATCGATCCCAAAACGCTACGATTTCGCCAGATTGAGATGTTCTCTCATGCAGGTTTAATAGAGCAGGCATATGAAATCCTCAACCACCTAATTGAACAGAAAATAACTGTTGACGAGGAAAATAACTTAAGACGAATTATATATGAGGCCCAAGGAAATAATAACATTGATTCCCGCAAGCAACAATACATATCAACGAAGTCCCTTGATGACTTAGTAAACCTCGTAGCGGAGCTTGAGAGGAATCAATATTGGGATGATCTATGCAAATTTGCCAAGTTGTTATTTAACGAGACACGATCTCTAAATGATGCTGAACGACTCGCAAAGGCTCTTAATATTACTCATAGATCTGAGGAATTGGTATGTTTTCTTAACGAATATAACGAGCTTCTTTCGCAATCCAACAACCTGCGAATATCTTACGCATGGGCCCTTTATGAACAAGGTGATTTTCTTAAGTCCCGTGCCGTTTTATCCGAGCTAGACGATAATTTTGACGGTCTTAATCACCGAGCACTACTGGTTAATTTAGGGATCGCAACTGGTGATTGGGAATCTTTGTCTACCTACATTGAAAATGAATACCAGAACAGAGAGTCGCGAAGCTCAGCTAGTTTAATTTCAACTGCAAAACTGGCAGTTCAATTGGGTTCACCTCGCGCTAAAGAACTAGTTTTTTCAGCTGCAGAAAATTCACCTGATGATCCAGCCGTACTTGCATCTTCATATTTAATCGCGACAAGTGCAGGCTGGGAAGTAGACCCGATAGTTCTTCAATGGATCGAAAAAGCTGTAGAACACTCAGACGAAAACGGCCCTCTTAGAATAATTAGTTTGAAGGACCTCCTCGATAGAAAGCCCGAATGGGATCGAAATGAATCAGACACATGGCGTTTACTATCACAAGGACGAATACCAATTTTTCTAGCGGCCGAACTATTAAACCGAACTTTGGTTGAACTGACAACACTCCCTACATTATCCAATCTGATCGAAACTGATCCGAGACGCCGAAGTATGATATCTACTTACAGCGGCAAGCGTTCACCGGTAAGCTATGATCTTATCGAAAAAACGGTTGCTATCGATGCAACTGCACTATTGACTTTGTCTTTTTTAAAAATATTAGATTTAGTTCTGGATACTCTAGGCACCATATATATACCACATACAACCCTTGGATGGCTTTTTGAAGAACGTCAAAAAGCCAGATTCCATCAACCAAGCCGTATTGCTGATGCGCATAATATAAGAGATCTTCTTGCAACAGATGCATTGGAAAAATTCGCTCCTAGTACTGTTGCAGACAGCAATCTATCTACTCAAGTTGGCGAAACCTTGTCCGCTCTTATTGCCGAAGCAGAGAAAGAACAAGATAATAATTTCTCTCAAAAGCTAGTCGTTCGCCCGGCTCCTGTATATCGAGTTTCTAGCTTGATGGAGGAGGAGGCGGACTTATCTTCACATACAGCCGTTATGAGCAGCTGTCTCGCAGTGGTGGAAAAGCTACGACAAAATGGACAAATAACAGCAAAAGAATTAAAACGTTCAAAGGCCTATTTGCAATTGCGTGAAAAACCTTGGCCAAACCAACCGAATATAGAAGATGGCGCAACTCTCTACCTTGATGACCTAGCGATCACATATTTCTTACATCTCGGTATCCTTGAAAAGCTAAAACCTGCAGGTTTTATAGCAGTTGCTTCTCCGAGGGAAGTTTCGGAAGTAGATAGCCTTATTGCATACGAAAGTACTTCAGAAGAAATCAACAACATTATTGAACGAATCAGGGAGTCTCTACATTCGAGACTGGAATCAGGTCAAGTGAGGATAGGCGCTAAACGCTATTTTGAGGATAATGAAAAAGACCCCAATCCGGACCACCCTTCAATTGGTATTATTTCCCTAGCCCCTCTTTGTGACATAGCTATCATTGACGATCGATTTATCAACCAGCATGCAGTAATTGAGGAGGAGAACTCTCAATTACCAGTCTTATCGACACTGGACTTGATAGATACTTTGGTAACAGCATGTATTTTATCTTGTGATGACCGTTTAGAGTATCGGACGACCCTTCGAAAAGCTGGCTATACCTTTATTCCTGTAGACGTATCCGAGCTCGAAGAATGCATACAGGGGGCAGCTGTTAAAGATGAATATATCATTGAAACAGCGGAGCTAAAAGCTATTAGAGAGTCGATTTCTCGTGTAAGAATGAGTGACTGGTTACAGATGCCTGAGGAGTCGCCATGGTTACATGGAACTATAAAAACATTTATTCAAGTTCTCAGAAACATATGGATTAAAAGCTCAAATATCGATGAAAACGTTGCTCGTTCAAACTGGCTAATAAAGCAAATAGATATTCGTGGATGGGCACATGTATTTAATTCTGAGAATGCTGAAAATTTAGTTAAAATAGGACATGCCTCTTATACCCTGATGCTGTTGATGCGTCTAGATGGCGTTCATGAAAGCGTTCGAAGTGCATACTGGAATTGGATAGAAGAAAGCGTTCTACTCCCGCTACAGGAACAGTTCCCTGAGATTTACGAAATAATTTTAGATAGGTACCGTAATTATATTGATGAGATGTCTGAAGTAGCGTGCATCGAAGGAGCAAGCTCGTGAAAATAAAATCTCTCGATAGGTCAGATATTGTAATTACTGCATTGGATCTAGTCCCTCCGTTAATAAGACAGAGTCTACTCAATGATCCCTTTTTCATGGAAAATCATGGTTTGAAAGCAGAAGCCACGATTACCATTGGCCCAAGTAATATTTCTTTTCAGCAATCCTCGTTTCTAAATGCTATTCGTAGCGCTCTAGCAAAGCACGACTCTTTTGAGCTGGCTGATATAAAGGATAAAATTTGGATTCTTAAAAACGAAGCACATAACCGCGAACCTCCAGAACTAACTATCTCCTCCGAGCAACAACGTATAGTACTCCCCAGTTTCTCTCTGATCTCTAACGATGTATCCACACGTATTCGTTATCTCGAAGAAACAACCTCAGACGTGAACCTTCCTGATAGAGATATACAGGTCTGGAGAAAAATTTTAGAACAACGCCCTCTTGACGATCAAGAGCTCGACACTTTTCACGACGATATAAAGGATACTCCAGTTTTTTTGGAAAGAACTATACGAAATGAAATATTAGCTGGGGAAAGTAGTGTATCTACTCTCATCCCAAATTCACGACGCTATTTTGAGAGATTAGTTGGCGCATATGATGGAAGCAGCTCTATCCAAGATTATGCTCATAACGTAGGGAAAGGGTTTTTTAGTAAATTGATATGTTGGCACCCCTACAATGGACTTCTCTTCAGCCTTTTTCTTTCTTCTCATTGGGCATTGACTGACGAAATTGATACAACCTCTCTTGATAAGGAGGTGCTTGAGAAAGCATTCGACTATGTTGAGAAAAATGGTGATATTTTGTCTCGGTTAGGTGCATTTGATGTGGGTTTTAGGATCCTGGTTAATAGACCTGAAATCGAGCCTTATCTGCTTCGCCTTCTCTACCGAATCCGAGATGATGACGTAGAGGATATCACTAGTGAGTTCAACTTATTCTCTGCTTTGTTCGTTCTTGTCGACGGTGAGCTTGCTAGAACACACCTCTTTACTAATGAACCACCATTCTATCGTAGGCTAGCATCTCTAGCTCAGGCTGCGTTGATTCAACGCCAGCTAATCCAATGCGGCATCGACTACCAACACTTTGCCGAATGGGCAATCAGCAACCGCGGTGAACAATTTTATATGCAGTCACTTGCAGATATGCGAATAGAACCCAGGTGGTATCCAGACTTGGCAACCGCACCACAACTGAAAGCAGAATTCTTTGGACGAATTCTAATTGTAGCTAACAAATTCAAATTAAATGTCGCAAGCGGTGAGCTGATTGATGCCATATTTGGCAGTAACGAAAGAAGCATTAAAAATATTTTCGAGTTCCCGTATCCATATCTTCCAGGGCCGCTTGAAAGCTCTACGGACAACCAAAATAGTCTGCCAGATGATCTTGCAAAAACTATTGAAGAACAACTCAGGTGCGAAGAAGTCAACGCATCCTCATTTATCGCTCTAGTCAACTCTGCGATGGTTTTCAATGTTAAATCAACTCACGCGGATTTAGCAGCAATGGCCCTCAGACTGGGGAATTACACACTTGCTAACTTACAAGATAAACCTCAACTAGTGGGTGTACTGAATGGTCTCGCCTCAGTAGCTGCTATATCAAGAAACACAGACCTGGCTGATGAGCTGCGCATTCTAATGCGTCGCTATCGTCGAGACCCTCAATATAGCTTTTCAATTGACGATGCTCTAAGAATGTCGCTTATTGCGTGCTCCGCTTGGGAAGATACCCCTGAATGGCGGACTTTCGTAGGCGAATGGATAACCGAACTTGCTTTTGGCGACTTCGAAGGGAACGAAGGAGAGGTTTTCCACTCACGTTTGAGTGCATTATTACACTCCGTACCTGAGTTGTGGGTCTCGTGTGCCAAAGCCGATTCTGCGCTAGAAGCTTGGAGTTCCCGCTAGTTAACTTCTTCCGCTGATATGTCTGAAAAAACTAAAACGCAGCCAAATAATCGACCGCTTTTTATTTCATTCAGAATGGCTCTTCGAAAGGTTACAGAAGCCCCCCATCTCACGCAAATGAGACGGGAGAGCACGTAAATGAGACGTCAGATCACGCTAGATGAGATCCGACAAGGAAGAATCAGACGTCCAGATTGGCTACGTTCAACGCGTTGGCTTCAATGAAGTTACGGCGTGGCTCTACCTCATCGCCCATCAGTGTAGTGAACAACTGATCGGCAGCAATGGCGTCATCGATGGTCACCTGCAGCATGCGGCGTGCATTGGGATCCATGGTGGTTTCCCAAAGCTGCTCCGGGTTCATCTCACCAAGACCCTTATAGCGCTGGACGGAGTTTCCTCTGCGCGACTGCTCCAGCAGCCATTGTATACCTGCGCCCAGCTCATTGAGCGGGAAGCGGCGCTCACCACGCTGGAGATAGGCACCATCTTCGAGTAGTGACTGCAGCTCATGACCAAGCGATACGATGGACTGATAGTCACGAGAACGGAAAAACTCCGAATCAAGCGTATAGTCCGAATCGACGCCGTGCTGGATGATCTTGATTACCGGAAGGTAGAGGCTGTGCTCACGATCCAGTTTCAGGGTGCATTCATAGCGCTCGCCACCATCCACATAGGTGGACAGGGCTTCACACAGCTTTTCAGACCACTGCTGTACCTGGTCAGATGATGACAGCTGCTCCAGCGTCAAAGTGGGCAGGTAAAGCAGGCGCTTCAGCACTTCATAGGGGTAAACGCGACTGAGTCGCTCGCACATGCGCTCAACCTGACGATAGCGGGTAATCATCGACTCCAGCGCCTGTCCGGAAATGGCAGGAGAGTCTTCACCCGGGAACAGGCTGGTACCATCAAGGGCACCCTGCAGCAGGTAGTTATCGAGCGCCTCGTCATCCTTGAGATACTGTTCCTGTTTGCCTTTCTTGATTTTGTAAAGCGGCGGCTGGGCAATATAGATATGACCGCGCTCAATCAGTTCAGGCATCTGACGGAAGAAGAAGGTCAGCAGCAGGGTACGGATGTGCGAGCCATCCACGTCCGCATCCGTCATGATGATGATGCTGTGATAGCGTAACTTATCGGCATTGAACTCTTCACGCCCGATACCACAGCCCAGAGCCGTGATCAGAGTGCCAACCTCGGCAGAGGTAAGCATCTTGTCAAAACGAGCCTTCTCGACGTTAAGGATCTTGCCCTTGAGTGGCAGGATTGCCTGCGTGCGGCGATCGCGACCCTGCTTGGCTGAGCCGCCCGCGGAGTCACCCTCCACCAGGTACAGTTCAGAAAGGGCCGGGTCCTTTTCCTGGCAGTCAGCCAGCTTGCCGGGCAGGCCCGCCACATCCAGCGCACCTTTGCGGCGGGTCATTTCACGCGCCTTGCGGGCCGCTTCACGGGCACGGGCCGCATCGATCATCTTCTGCACGACCGCCTTGGCATCCTGCGGGTTCTCCAGCAGGTAGGCGTTCAGCTCAGAAGCCATCAGCTGTTCCACCGCCGTTTTCACTTCGGAAGAAACCAGTTTGTCCTTGGTCTGTGAAGAGAACTTGGGGTCGGGCACCTTGACGGAAATAATCGCCACAAGACCTTCACGGCTGTCATCACCGCTGGTGCTGACCTTGCCGTTCCTGTTCAGCTGCTCAGACTCAATGTAGCTGTTCAGGCAGCGGGTCAGTGCAGCACGGAAACCCGACAGGTGGGTACCGCCATCACGCTGCGGGATGTTGTTGGCAAAGCAGTGCAGGCCTTCCTGGAAACCGTCATTCCACTGCATCGCGACTTCAACGCCAACGCCGTTTTCATGCATGGTGTTAAAATGAAAAATTTTGTTGATCGGTGATTTGTTCTGATTCAGGAACTCAACAAATGCCGCAAGGCCGCCTTCGTATTCAAACACCTCTTCACGGCCGCTGCGCTCATCCTTCAGGCGGATGCGAACACCCGAGTTGAGGAACGAGAGTTCACGCAAGCGCTTGGCCAGAATGTCATACTGGAAGCATATATTGTTGAAGGTATCTTCAGAGGGCTTGAATCGCACGACAGTGCCGGTCAGGTCTGTTTCACCGACCACACGCAAAGGCACTTCGGGTACGCCGTGATGATAGATCTGCTCATGTACCTGTCCGGCGCGGCGAATGGTCAGCTTGAGCTCGGAAGAGAGCGCGTTTACAACGGATACACCCACACCGTGAAGGCCACCTGAAACCTTATAGGTGTTGTCATCGAACTTGCCGCCGGCATGCAGCACCGTCATGATCACCTCAGCCGCCGATACACCTTCTTCCTTGTGGATATCGGTGGGGATGCCACGGCCGTTGTCAGACACGGTAACGCTCTCATCCGGGTGGATGATTACAGCAATCTCCGAGCAGTGACCGGCAAGCGCCTCGTCAATGCCATTGTCGACCAGCTCGAATACCATGTGATGCAGGCCGCTGCCATCATCGGTATCGCCTATATACATGCCCGGTCGCTTTCTGACCGCATCAAGCCCCTTCAGGACCTTGATACTGGACGAGTCATAATTCTGGTTTTCACCACTCATGTTTGATCTCCTGGCGCACCCCTGTGCGTTAACGTACCGGATTCCACCCTGAACAGTGCAACATCAGTCTCAGGCTGCCAGACCCGACTCAACAGGTCCGGATCCACACAGGTGATAAAGCACTGATTGGCACTCGCCTCCAAAAATTCGCAGAACTGCCGGCAGTGACGCTCATCGAGCTCGGCCGGCAGATCATCGATCAAGTAAATACAGGCACGGTTGTTGAGGCGATGAAACAACGCACCCTGGGCCAGCCGGAAAGCACTGACCACCAGTTTTTTCTGTCCGCGAGACAGCCGATCCGCTGCACTCAGGCTGCCTGTTTTGAAGCGCAGGTCAGCCCGCTGCGGCCCCAATGAGGTAAAGCCCTGACGCAGGTCGCGCTCAAGACTTTCAGCCAAAAGGGTTTCAAGACCCCGCTTTCGATCCCAGCCGGGACTGAACAGCAAGCGCACTTCAACACCCTGCAACAATGCGCTCAAGGCCTGTTCAAAGCCGGGTCTCAGCTGCTCGATATAGAGTTGCCGAAGGGCCGTCATCTGCTCAGCATAGTGGATGAATTCAGCATCCCAGGTTTGCCTCACGCGAGGATCGATTTTACCACACTTCAGCAGTGAATTTCGCTGCTTGAGGATACGTCTGAAACCACGCCACAGGCGGATAAAGGCGGGGTCGAAATGAAAGGTGCCCCAATCAAGAAACTGCCGTCGAATACCGGGGCTGCCATCAAGCAAATCGAAGGTATCACTGTTGATCACCTGTATCGGCAGAAGCTCGGCGAGCGAAGCGGCATCAAGACTCTCTCCGGCATAACGCACACGCACATCGGCGTCCAGGCTGCGTTCGACGCCCAGGGGCTTCACCTGTCCGGTTCCCAACGAATCGGTTTGAGCAAAGACGAGCGCACGAGTCTCGCCCTCCTGCACCAGATGACGAAACTGGTTACCGCGAAAGGAGCGGGTCAGGCCAAGAAAGTGGATCGCTTCAAGCACACTGGTTTTGCCACTGCCATTATCACCATACAGAATATTGATTCGGCTGAGCCGATCTGCAGTAACACTGGTCAGGTTGCGGATGTGCTGGATTCGGAGCTGTTTGAGGGGCATCGGGGGACACAGACGGGGGCCGGAAGGCCCCCGAAAACGGTCACATGCGCATCGGCATGACGACATAGAGTGCGTTGGGCTCATCGTAGCCGCGAATCAGCGCGCTGCTGTTGGAGTCCAGCAGGGTGAAGCGCACAACATCGGAATTGAGGATCGACAGCACATCGAGCAGATAGTTGACGTTGAAACCAATTTCGAGCTGACCACCCTGATAGTCAACGGCAACGGTCTCTTCGGCCTCTTCCTGTTCCGGGTTGTTGGCCATCACCTGCAGGTAACCATCGGTCAAGGTCAGGCGCACACCACGGTACTTTTCATTCGACAGGATGGCGATGCGGCTGAACACCTGACGCAGCTCCTGGCGATCACCCAGCAGCTCCTTGTCGCCATTGCGTGGGATGACGCGCTGATAATCCGGAAACTTGCCATCGACCAGTTTGGAGGTGAAGGTGAAATCACCCACGTTGGCCCGGATATGATTGGCCCCGATCACCAGACGAACACTTTCATCTCCGCCCTGAAGCAGGCGCGCCAGTTCCAGAATACCCTTGCGCGGCACAATGATCTGCTGCTGAGAGCTGCTGTCGGTCTCAACCGGACATACCGAGGTGGCCAGCCGGTGGCCATCGGTCGCAACACTGCGCAGCTCACCCTCCTTGACCTCAAGCAGCATACCGTTGAGGTAGTAGCGCACATCCTGCTGTGCCATAGAGAAACCGGTCTGGTCAATCAAGCGACGCAGCGAGGACTGCGGCAGCTTGAGCTCAAACGTCTCGGGGCTGTCTTCAACGTTGGGGAATTCCTGCGCCGGCAGCGTCGACAGGCTGAATCGGCTCCGCCCGGACTTGATCATCATCTTCTGGCCGCTGAGCTCGAACTCGATACGTGCGTCATCGGACAGCGATTTACAGATATCCATCAGCTTGCGTGCCGGCACGGTAACGGAGCCCGCTTCCGCAGGCTCGTCCAGCTGCACACGCCCCACCAGCTCGACTTCAAGGTCGGTACCGGTAAGTGAAAGCTGGTTGCCTTCGGCGACCAACAGAATATTGGACAACACCGGCAGCGTCTGACGGCGTTCCACAACTCCCGCCACCAGCTGCAGTGGTTTAATGAGCGCTTCTCTGGATATAACAAGTCTCATGATTCTGGCTACCCTGTCAGGATCCTGTACTACGCCGTCAGATGACGCAGCAGATTTTTGTAGTCTTCGGCAATATCGGTATCGGTTTCACGCAACTCTTTGATTTTACGACATGCATGCAGCACCGTCGTGTGGTCACGACCGCCGAAGGCGTTACCGATTTCGGGCAAACTGTGGTTGGTCAGCTCTTTCGCCAGACTCATCGCCATCTGGCGTGGCCGGGCCACTGAGCGGCTGCGGCGCTTTGAGAGCAGATCAGCCACCTTGATCTTATAGTAGTCGGCCACAACCCGCTGAATGTTATCAATACTAACCTGTTTGTCCTGTAACGCCAGCAGGTCTTTGAGTGATTCCTTAATAAAGGGAGTATTGATGGTACTGCCTGTGAAGTGAGCATTCGCTATCACTCGCTTCAGCGCTCCTTCGAGTTCACGCACATTGGAGCGGATTTTCTGCGCCAGGAAGAAAGCGGCATCGTCGGGCAGGTTGACCCGCGCTTCCTGTGCCTTCTTCATCAGGATGGCCACACGGGTTTCAAGCTCCGGTGGCTCGATTGCAACGGTCAGTCCCCAGCCAAAACGGGACTTCAGGCGTTCTTCAACCCCATGAATCTCTTTCGGATAACGGTCACTGGTCAGAATCATCTGCTGACCGCCTTCAAGCAGAGCGTTGAAGGTGTGGAAGAACTCTTCCTGAGAACGCTCCTTGCCGGCAAAGAACTGAATGTCATCGATCAACAGAGCGTCAACGGAGCGGTAGTAACGTTTGAAATCGTTGATCGCGTTCAGCTGCAGTGCCTTGACCATATCAGCAACAAAGCGTTCTGAATGCAGATAGACAATACGTGCATTCGGATTGCGCTTGAGCATTTCGGTACCGACCGCATGCATCAAGTGAGTTTTACCAAGACCAACACCACCATATATAAACAGCGGGTTGTAGGAACCACCGGGGTTATCCGCAACCTGTTGTGCCGCCGCCAGTGCCAACTGGTTGGACTTGCCCTGCACAAACGACTCAAAAGTGAACATCGGGTTGAGATTGGATTGATGCCGCACGCTGCCTTCCACTTCAACGCGGCGCCCACCCATTGAGTTCATTACCAGACCCGTATCGGCCGGCTCCTGCTGGTCGAAGAATCCCATCTGGGGAGTGGGCTCATCACTCCATTCGTCTGCGCGCGCCTGATCATCGGCAACGACTGCCGGACTGGTCATCTGCGCGGGCGCAGACTCAGCAGCCGTTACAGGCTGGTGATGAGGCTGGGGGGCAGAAGGCGCTGCAGAAGGAGAGGGGGTACGCTGAACAGTCTGAACCGGCTGGCGACGGCCGCGGGCCGGCCCGGTGCGATGCCTTGGCGTAGCCGCCATCGCTGCACTCTGGCCGGACACGTCCAGACGCACTTCGGTGCTCATGTCACCAGTGACTTCCGAAACTGCCTGCTGAATACGCGCCAGAAACTTGTCCGCAACCCAGTCACGCACGAAACGGTTCGGCGCCAGCAGCAGAAGCTCCTGTGCCGAATCATCCTGCGCCCGCAAGGGCCTGATCCAGGTGTTGAATTGCTGGGCAGGGAACTCCTGCTGGAGACTCCTCAGGCACTGTTCCCAAAGCTCTACCGACATCCGTTTACTCCCAACCGCTCAGGCCTTAGAGTCCCGGGGGATCACAAAAATTCGAAGAGGGTCATTCTAGCGCCTAAGGCACTGGTTATCCACAGTTATGCTCGATTTTGTGCAAAAAAATACCGCACCGGCAACCAACACGAATTTACCCCCATGGAAGCGCACAAACTGAACACACCGTGAGCAAAAAAAGGGTTAAAAACAGCTTAACCATGTAGTTATAAACAAACCATTATATTGTTTATAAAAAGAAATTATTGCTTATATACAGATTTTCTCGATTTCGAGATCCGGCAGAGCCGAGCTCATCCCGCCTACCCTCTTCCTGCAACAGGATCATCCAGCCTCAGCATGCCCATCCTGGATGCTCCACTCAATTCTGAGTCTCTGCGCCAAAAAGTGTTTGCAAGATAACCAGTAATCCCATAGAATTTCGCGTCTTGATTTTTTACCCGTGGATTATCAGCCACCTCACGTACATCAGTGTAAGTAGGACTGAGGCAATGAAAAGAACATTCCAACCCAGCGTTCTCAAACGCAAACGTAATCACGGTTTCCGTGCTCGCATGGCAACCGCAAATGGCCGTCAGGTTCTGAACCGTCGTCGCGCTAAAGGTCGCAAGCGTCTGTCTGCTTGATTCAGATTCTGAATAAGGTCGCATGACTGAATGACCGATTTTCGATATCCCCGCCGTCTGCGTCTGCTGACGAGCGGGGATTTCTCGCGTGTATTCGACCGCGCAGATGTCAAAGTTCCGGACCAGCACCTGCTGATTCTGGCCCGCCCCAATGATCTTGGTTACCCCAGGATCGGATTCGTAATCTCAAAGAAAAATGTCCGTCGGGCGGTGAAACGAAACCGTGTTCGGCGTATCATTCGCGAGTCTTTTCGCCTGCATCAGCATGAACTTCCGGCACTGGATATGATTATTCTTGCTCGCAAGGGCCTGGATACTCTTGAAGGCACCGAGTTGCATGCCGTTATCAGGCGCTGTTGGTCGCGTGCCGGCAAGAAAGCGCGAAAGCTCACATAACAAACTGATGGTTCTACCACCATGGATGTACAGCGAGTCATACTGATTGCCGCTCTGGCACTGGTATCCTACCTGATGGTGCTGCAGTGGAACGAGGATTACGGTCCCTCCCGCCAGCCTGAACAACAGGTCACCAGCTCTTCCGCCTATTCCACTGACCCGGCATCTGCCGTTTCAGAACTGCCACAGGCATCCGATGCTGCGGCAAGTGCGGATATTCCCCAGACCGGAACAGCCACTGAAGGTGCTGTCGAAGCATCTGCCACCGGCCTGATCAAGGTCCGCACTGACGTACTTGAACTGCTGATCGACCCACGCGGTGGCGACATCATTCAGGCCGCTCTGCCGCAACACAAGGCAGCACTGCATTCAACCCAGCCCTTTATCCTGCTGGAGCAGAATGCCAACCGTACATATGTCGCTCAGAGCGGTCTGATCGGACCCGATGGACCTGATGCCAATGCCGCTGGCCGACCGGTCTACACAAGTGATCAGACTGAATACACACTGGAAGGCGACAACCTGGTCGTGGACCTCAGTCTCACCACTGACAAGGGTATTGAAGTGACCAAACGGTTCACCTTTTTCCAGGGTGAATACCGTGTTGGCATGGAATACCTGATCAACAACCCGACAGAAGCGCCTTTCCAGGGCGTGCTCTTCGGGCAGATCAAGCGTGATGGCTCGGGTGACCCCTCACAGCAGAACAGCATGGGCATGCAGTCCTATCTGGGCGCTGTGTTCTCCACCGCCACAAACAACTACAAGAAAGTTGATTTTGGCGATATGGATGATGAGCGGTTCAATGTCTCCAGCCCTGACGGCTGGGTCGCCATGGTTCAGCACTATTTCCTCAGTGCGTGGATACCGGCACCCGGTACCGAATACACCTACCAGTCTCGCAAGCTGAATGGCAATTACATTGCCGGCTTCCTGTCGCCCACCTTTGCAGTGGCACCTGGACAGTCAGAAACTGTCAGCGCTACTTTCTATGCCGGCCCCAAGGATGTGGATCAGCTCAAGCTGATTGCACCTGATCTGGATCTGACCATCGACTATGGCTGGCTGTGGTGGATCGCTTCCCCGCTGTACATGCTGCTGAAGTGGATCCACTCACTGGTTGGCAACTGGGGCCTTGCGATTATCGGTATCACCATCATCGTCAAGGCTGCGCTGTTCCATCTGAACGCCAAGGCATTCCGCTCGATGGCGAAGATGCGCAAGTTCGGTCCTGAAATGGCGCGCCTGAAAGAGCTCTATGGCGATGATCGTCAGAAGATGTCTCAGGAAATGATGAAGCTGTACCAGAAGGAAAAGATCAATCCGCTGGGAGGTTGTCTGCCGATTCTGGTCCAGATGCCGATCTTCATCGCCCTGTACTGGGTACTGATGGAGTCTGTCGAACTGCGCCATGCGCCTTTCTACGGCTACATTCAGGATCTGTCGCAGATGGACCCGTATTTCATTCTGCCGATTTTGATGGGCATCACCATGTTCATTCAGCAGATGCTGAACCCAACACCGCCCGATCCCATGCAGGCAAAGCTGATGAAGATGCTGCCGGTAATCTTCACCTTCTTCTTCCTGTGGTTCCCGGCAGGTCTGGTTCTGTACTGGCTGGTGAACAACATTCTGTCGATTGCTCAGCAGTGGGTCATCAACAAACAGATCGAAGCAGGCAGTGCCGCCAAAGACTAAAGGCATGCTCTGCAGGTAAAATGAAAAGGCTCCCGCGGGAGCCTTTTTCGTTGTGTTAAGGAGACCACCATGCTCAGCAGTGCACAGGACACCATTGCAGCCCAGGCAACCCCACCCGGCCGAGGCGGCGTTGGCATTATCAGACTGTCCGGACCCGATGCACTTGCCATCGCTCAACAGCTGCTGGGCTTTACACCAAAACCCCGTTACGCCCACTACACACCGTTTTTGGATGCGCAGGGCGAACAGCTTGACCAGGGCATTGCGCTCTACTTTCCCAACCCTCACTCCTTCACTGGCGAAGATGTGGTCGAGCTGCAGGGGCATGGGGGCCCGGTCATCATTGACCTTCTGCTGCAGCGGGTAATCGCACTGGGCGCACGGCTGGCACGTCCCGGCGAGTTTTCCGAGCGTGCTTTTCTCAACGACAAGCTGGACCTGGCCCAGGCCGAAGCCATTGCAGATCTGATCGACAGTTCGTCAGAACAGGCCGCACGTTGCGCCCTGCGCTCACTACAGGGCGCCTTTTCCGAACGGATACATGGGTTGGTCGAGGCCCTGATTCAGTTGCGCATCTATGTGGAAGCCGCCATCGACTTTCCGGAGGAAGAGATCGACTTTCTTGCAGACGGCAAGGTCCAGTCGGATCTGGCACTGATCCTGCGACATCTGCAGCAGGTTCGTCAGGAAGCGCGCCAGGGCAGCCTGCTGCGCGAAGGCATGAATGTGGTCATTGCAGGGCGCCCCAATGCCGGCAAGTCCAGCCTGCTCAATGCACTGGCCGGGCGGGATACCGCCATTGTCACCGACATAGAGGGGACTACACGCGATGTGCTGCGCGAGCATATTCATATTGATGGCATGCCGCTGCATATTATCGACACGGCCGGACTTCGCGATGCCCCTGATGCGGTCGAGCGCATCGGCATTGACCGTGCCTGGGAAGAGATTCGGCGCGCCGACCGCATTCTGATGATGGTCGACAGCAGTCATTCGGCGACCACTGATCCATCTCGGTTATGGCCCGAGCTGGCCGATCACCTTGATGACTTCAGCCACGTCACGCTGATCCGCAACAAGGCAGATCTGACCGGCGAGCCGGTTGGCATACGCCAGGAAGGTGAGTACCGCCTGATTGCACTCAGTGCCAAACAGGGTCTCGGGATTGATCTGCTGCGCGAGCATCTGAAGCAGGTGATGGGTTTCAATGCCACCACCGAGGGCGGATTCATGGCACGCCGTCGTCATGTTGATGCACTGGAGCGTGCCCGCCAGCTGCTTGAAGCCGGAGCCGAACAGCTTGAAGTGCACGGAGCCGGAGAGTTGCTGGCCGAAGACCTGCGCCAGGCGCAGCAGGTACTCAGCGAGATTACCGGCGAGTTCAGTTCTGATGACCTTCTGGGCAGAATCTTCAGTTCGTTCTGTATCGGCAAATAGATCAAAAAAACTGATTTTTATACACCGGCCAGACCGCTTATTTGATTCTTCCTTCAGTGTGAGAATGACTACACTGAATCGGGAGGAAACAAGATGCCAGCCCTGCGCAACACTACAGAGTACTATGGATTGATCAGCATCCTGCTTCACTGGCTGGTTGCACTGACCGTGTTTGGTCTGATCACGCTGGGGCTATGGATGGTCGATCTGAACTATTACAGCCCCTGGTACAAACTGGCGCCGTTCTGGCACAAGAGTATCGGTTTAAGTCTGGCCGCCATTCTGCTCGCACGCCTGCTGTGGCGAATGACAAATCCTCAACCCAAGGCACCTGCCGGCCACCACCGCCGGGAGGTTCAGTTTGCCCGTGCCGTTCATGCTCTGCTTTACCTCATGCTGTTTGTCATTCTGATCAGTGGTTATCTTATATCGACGGCGAAAGGCCAAGGCATCAGCGTGTTTGGCTGGTTTGAACTGCCGGCACTGATCACCGGGTTGCCCAGGCAGGCCGATCGCGCCGGAGCTGTACATTACTGGCTGGCCATGGCGGTACTGGCACTTGTTGTCCTGCACATTCTGGGCGCACTCAAGCACCATTTCATCGATCGTGACACCACGCTCATCCGCATGTTGAGGCCGGGGTCCACTCACACCAAGGAGAACCGAAATGAATAAACTGTTTGCCGGAATGGCATTGGGTTCAATACTGTCGATATCTGCGGCTGCCGCACAGGCAGCCGAATATGCCATTGATACTGAAGGGCAGCATGCTTTCGTCAATTTCAAGATCAGCCATCTGGGCTACAGCTGGCTGTACGGCCGCTTCAATGAATTCGACGGTCGCTTCAGCTGGGATTCCGAATCACCGCAAGACAGCAGTGTGAGTGTCAGCATCAACACCGCCAGCGTGGACTCAAATCACGCCGAACGTGACAAGCACCTGCGCAGCGCGGACTTTCTCAATGTGGCTACCCATCCCGTTGCACGCTTTGAATCATCTTCTGTCACAACAGCCGAAGAGGGTGCTCTGAAGATCAAGGGTAACCTGACATTGAACGGTGTTAGCCGCGAAGTAATCATTGACGCCCAGCATCTGGGTGAAGGTGAAGACCCCTGGGGAGGATACCGTGCCGGATTCGAAGGCAGTACCAGCATTCGTTTGAAAGACTACGATATCAGCATGGATCTTGGTCCTGCCGCACAGGAGGTTGAACTTATTCTGAGTGTTGAAGGTATTCGTCAGTAAGCTCAGCACAGTAAAGGCCGGCGCAGCCGGCCTTTCCGAGTCAATCCTGCCTCTTTTCAGATCATCAGCCTTCCAATTAACTCAGTTTGACACTTACCCACAGACAAATCCGATTTTTTTAAAAATAATTACCCACATCAATGACCTTTTGCTGGCCTATTTGTATCGGTCATTTATTGATCGGTACCCGATAACCATATTAAAAACAACCATGGTCGTAATTTAATACCATAGTTATCCCCAATATAGAATTCCCCAAGCATTTGTTTTACTTGATTTTTAATTTTTATTCGCATTATTCTGGCCCTATTTTCTCAACCG
The DNA here is from genome assembly GCF_040547565.1 of Marinobacterium sp. MBR-109. Lineage (NCBI taxonomy): Bacteria > Pseudomonadati > Pseudomonadota > Gammaproteobacteria > Oceanospirillales > Oceanospirillaceae > Marinobacterium > Marinobacterium sp. MBR-109. The sequence goes on along the minus strand of NZ_JBEPPZ010000010.1, from coordinate 38,173 downwards.
AAGGGACGACAACAGGCATCAGGGTTATACATAACACACACAGACTTATCAACAGAGCTGCATCCGTGTTTTCGATTGTCCAGAGGCGTTATTAAAATTAATACACAACCTGATGACAGCTTCCTACGATATTGACCACATGGATATACAATTCACTGCATCCTGTCCAGAAACTGTGTTCCTGTGCCGGCATCATCTGTGCACAAGCAGTGGAACAATTCACCCTGTGGATATACAGCTCTTTTACACACAGGTCATCCCAAGGGCGTCACCAGCTACAGGGGTATGGGTGTACAGGGTTTGAAGATAGATAACCAACTGAAAAACAAGAGGAAAAATGCGATATCAACGAAAAAATGGCTCACCATACATAACAAACAATAATCATCTTTATATATAAACCTTAAATATCTCTACCTATATATAGAAAGAAAAATACCTGTTCAATATTTGACCATTTCCTGCAGGTCATCAGAACGCTATACTTGTCAGCCTTTTCACCCGACCCATGCGGTCAGTTCGACAACACAATCTGTGAGGCCTGTGCAGTGGATTACCCTGACCACTTTGATGTAATCGTGATCGGCGGCGGACATGCCGGAACAGAAGCCGCTTTGGCATCCGCACGAATCGGTGCCAAGACCCTGCTTCTGACACACAACATCGAAACGCTGGGTCAGATGTCCTGCAACCCGGCCATAGGCGGGATCGGCAAGAGTCATCTGGTGAAAGAGATTGATGCACTCGATGGGGCCATGGCACGGGCAACCGATCGAGGGGGTATCCAGTTTCGGGTGCTTAACGCCCGCAAGGGACCCGCGGTACGTGCAACACGCGCTCAGGCTGATCGTATCCTGTACAAGGCCGCCATTCGTTCGATACTGGAGAATCAGCCTAACCTGCACATTTTCCAGCAGGCGGCTGACGATCTGATCGTGGAGGGTGAACAGGTCCGGGGGGTGATCACTCAAACCGGCATTCGCTTTCACGCACGTTCCGTGGTTCTGACCGCAGGCACCTTCCTCGGTGGTGTCATCCATATCGGTCTGGATCATCACGCCGGTGGACGCGCCGGTGATCCACCCTCGATCCGTCTGGCACAGCGATTACGTGAACTGCCGTTACGGGTTGATCGGCTCAAGACCGGCACCCCCCCGCGTATTGATGCCCGCAGTGTCGATTTTTCCGTTATGCAGCCTCAGCCAGGAGACACCCCAACGCCGGTGATGTCCTTCATGGGCAGTGTGGATGAGCATCCGCAACAGGTAAGCTGTTTCATCACCCATACCAACGCTCGTACCCATGACATCATTCGTGCTGGGCTTGATCGATCGCCCATGTATACCGGTGTGATTGAAGGGATTGGGCCGCGTTACTGCCCCTCTATCGAGGACAAGATCAACCGCTTTGCAGACAAGGATCAGCATCAGGTATTTGTTGAACCTGAAGGTCTGACCACGCATGAGCTCTATCCCAACGGCATCTCCACCAGCCTGCCATTTGATGTACAGATGCAGCTGGTTCGTTCGATTCGCGGTTTTGAGCATGCGCATATCACCCGGCCGGGCTACGCCATTGAATATGACTTTTTCAACCCGCAGGATCTGCGTCATACGCTGGAAACAAAGCATATCAAGGGGCTCTATTTTGCCGGCCAGATCAACGGTACGACCGGTTACGAAGAGGCCGGTGCCCAGGGGCTGCTGGCCGGCTACAACGCAGCGGCACGCGCACTTGAGCGCGAGCAGTGGTATCCTCGGCGCGATGAAGCCTATATCGGCGTTCTGGTCGATGATCTGATCACGCTGGGTACCTCCGAGCCCTATCGCATGTTTACCAGTCGGGCGGAATACCGTCTGATTCTGCGTGAAGACAATGCCGATATGCGCCTGACCGAAAAAGGCCGAGAGTTGGGCCTGGTCGGTGATGAGCGCTGGATGCGGTTCGAGGCAAAGCGCGAAGCGATGGAGCTGGAGCTTCAACGCCTGAAAAACACATGGGTACACCCCGCTACTGCGGAAGCGGAGCAGCTCAATGGTCGTCTCAAGACTGAGCTGACCCGGGAATACAACCTGGCAGACCTGATCAAAAGGCCTGAGCTGGGCTACAACGATGTGGCCTGGCTCAAAGGCGAACCGATCAATGATGTTCAGGCCGCTGAGCAGGTTGAGATTCAGCTCAAGTATTCCGGCTACATCGAGCGGCAAAAGACTGAAATCGATCAGATGCGCCGTCAGGAAAACACCCGTTTGCCGGATGATTTCGATTACAGCCAGGTCAGCGGTCTGTCCAATGAGCTGAAACTCAAGCTGGGTCAACAGCGCCCGGAAACCTTGGCGCAGGCTTCACGCATTCAGGGTATGACGCCGGCGGCGATCTCGTTGCTGCTGGTATATCTGAAAAAACGCCAACTCAGCCATAATCGTACACAGGTGGAACATTGATGGATCGGTATCGCCAGACGCTGGAGCAGGCGCTGAAACACCTGAACATGAGCCTCACCGAGGTGCAGCTGGAGCAGTTGCTGGCCTACCACCAGCTGTTGGTGAAGTGGAACAAGGCGTACAACCTGACCGCCGTGCGCGACCCAATGGAGATGATCAGCCGTCATCTGGTGGATAGTCTGAGCATACTGCCCTGGGTCGGCAAAGGGCGCCTGCTGGATGTAGGCAGCGGCCCCGGCCTGCCCGGCATTCCGCTGGCGATCTGCTGCCCTGATCTGGATGTCACGACACTGGACAGTAACGGCAAGAAAACCCGCTTTCAGCAGCAAGTGCGCATAGAACTGGGGCTGGATAATCTGACCGTCATCAATGGTCGTGTTGAGCAGGTAGATGCGCCACCGTTCGACATGATAGTTTCACGGGCCTTTGCTTCCATCTCTGACATGCTGACACTCAGCGGTCATCTGGCTGCGGTGAACGGTGTGTTTCTGGCGATGAAAGGACTGTATCCTGAAGCCGAACTCGAACAGATACCGGCAGGATTTGCATTGCAGGACGTGCACCGGCTCAACTTGCCGGACACCGATGGCGAGCGACACCTGCTGATCCTTGGGAGAATCTGAACGTGGCCAAGATCATCACAATCACCAACCAGAAGGGTGGTGTCGGCAAAACCACTACCTGCGTCAATCTGGCGGCATCCCTTGCCGCGACCCGCAAACGGGTACTGATGATCGATCTGGACCCCCAGGGGAATGCCACGATGGGCAGCGGCATCGACAAGCATCAGCTGGAACACTCGGTGTATGAGCTCCTGACCGATCAGACCGATGCCGCCAGTGCGATTATCAAGGATACCCTGTGCGGCTATCACCTGATCGGCGCCAATGGTGATCTGACGGCTGCCGAGGTTGAGCTGCTGCAGCTCCCGCGGCGTGAATTTCGCCTCAAGATGGCACTGATGCCGGTGATGGATGACTATGATTTCATCCTGATCGACAACCCGCCTTCACTCAACCTGCTGACGGTCAATGCACTGGCGGCGTCATCCGGTGTGATCATTCCTATGCAGTGTGAGTACTATGCACTGGAGGGGATCAGTGCCCTGGTCGGGACCATCAACAAGATCAATCAGCGCCTGAATCCGGAGCTGAAGATCGAGGGCATACTGCGCACCATGTACGATCCGCGCATGAGCCTGACCAAGGATGTATCCACTCACCTGGTCGAGTATTTCGGGGATAAGGTCTATCGCACGGTGATTCCCCGCAATGTGCGTTTGGCTGAGGCGCCAAGCCATGGCCTGCCGGCACTGCAGTATGACAAGAGCTCCCGCGGGGCCCTGGCCTATCTGGCACTGGCTGGTGAGTTGATTCGACGTACGGATCGGGAGCGCACCGCAGAGGCGGTGGTGACAACGGAACAGGAAGCTGAATGATGGTAGCGAAAAAACGAGGACTGGGGCGCGGGCTGGATGCATTGCTGTCTGATGTAGCGGCAGAGGACTCGCCTTACGCGGAACAGGCCGACACCCGTCAGACTGCAGATAAGCAGGGTGACCTGCGACAGATGCCGCTGGACGACATCCAGCGCGGTCGTTATCAGCCACGACGCGATCTCGAACCGCAGGCACTGGAAGAGCTGGCAAACTCGATTCGCGCACAGGGCGTTATGCAGCCGATCGTGGTAAGGCCGGTGGCGGAGGGGCGTTACGAAATCATAGCAGGTGAGCGGCGCTGGCGAGCGGCACAGATGGCCGGATTGAGCACAATCCCGGTGATTATCCGCGATGTGCCCGATGAGGCGGCCATCGCCATGGCCCTGATCGAAAACATTCAGCGTGAAAATCTCAATCCAATCGAGGAAGCAATCGCACTTCACCGGCTGCAAACCGAGTTTGAACTGACACAGCAACAGGTCGCCGATGCCGTTGGCAAGTCTCGCTCAACCATTACCAACCTGCTGCGGCTGATGAATTTGACTGATGAGGTCAAAAAAATGCTGGAGTATGGCGATATCGAGATGGGCCATGCGAGGGCGTTGCTGGCCCTGGAAGGACTGGTTCAGATCAAGGCTGCGGATGAAGTGGTTGCCAGAAGCTTGTCAGTACGGGAAACCGAGTTGCTGGTGAAGCGCTTCCAGCAACCTGCCGATACCGAGGAAAAGCCGGCGCGGCAGCCCGACGAGCAGCTGCAGCAGTTGGCAGGCGAACTGTCTCAACGCTTTTCGGTACCGGTCAAGATCAATGCCACTGCAAGCGGGAAGGGCAAGATTTCAATCAATTTCAAGTCGCGTGATGAGCTGGATGCAATCCTGCAGCTGATTGGCTGACCCGCGTCAGGTAATATCCAGTCGTACAGGTTCAGGGTAAGACCTTAGTGCAAATCTTCCGGGTTTCAGTTGAGAAACAGGGGGGGAATGCCTATAATCTGCCCGCTATTTGGGCACTGTTTCGGACGATACAGGATCAGGATTGAGGAAGAGCACAGCGGAGCAAGTCCCAAAAGCGGCTGTCAGTGTTCGTGACAGGCGCAGCATCAAGGGATTCAAGCGAATCTTCCTGCAACAGGCCGCGTTGATACTCAGTGTATCTGCGGCCTGTCTGTTGCTCGGGGTGACGCAAGCGTATTCGGCCCTGCTGGGTGGTCTGCTTTACCTGCTTCCGAATCTGTATTTTGCCTGGCGGGCATTTTCCAGCCAGGACACCGATAACGCCCATCGCATCGTGATTCGTATGTATGCGAGCGAAATAGGGAAAATGATGTTGGCGCTTGTGCTGTTCAGCGCGACCTTCCTGCTGGTTCAGCCTCTGAGCCCATTTCCCCTATTTGGCACCTTCATACTGCTGCAGCTGTCCGGCTGGATACTGCAGCTGAAGCAGTGCAGACACAGTTCCTGAAACTTTGAATGAGAGATACTGAGAATGGCAAGTGGAACAGTTACATCCTCAGAATACATTTCCCATCACTTGACCAACCTGACGTTCGGTAATCATCCCGAAAACGGTTGGAGCTTCGCGCACGGTGCGCAGGAAGCGGCAGAGATGGGTTTCTGGGCGATCAACGTCGATACAATGCTCTGGTCTGTGGGTCTGGGCCTGCTGTTTATCTGGTTCTTCCGCAAGGTAGCCAAGAGTATGACAGCCGGTGTCCCGGGGGGCGCACAGAACTTCGTTGAAACTCTGATCGAGTTCATCGATGACAACGTCAAAAGCATCTTTCACCACAAGAGTGCGGTAATTGCGCCGCTTGCGCTGACCATCTTTGTCTGGATCTTCCTGATGAACCTGATGGACCTGGTGCCGGTCGACTGGGTGCCCTACATTTTCGCGCAGATGGGCGTTGAGTACATGAAAATTGTACCAACCACTGATGTGAACGCCACCGGCGGTATGGCACTCAGCGTATTTGCCCTGATCGTTTACTACAGCATCAAACAGAAAGGTGTAGGTGGATTCGTGGCTGAGCTTTCACTCCAGCCACTGCCGAAAATTTTTGCTCCGTTCAACCTGTTCCTTGAGCTGGTTGGTCTGTTGGCCAAGCCGGTGTCACTGGCACTGCGACTGTTCGGTAACATGTACGCGGGCGAAATGATCTTCATCCTGATCGCACTGCTGCCGTTTTGGGCGCAGTGGCTACTGTCTGTACCCTGGGCGATCTTCCATATCCTGGTTATTACTCTGCAGGCGTTCATCTTCATGGTGCTGACAATTGTGTACCTCGCCATGGCGCATGATGATCACTGAGTTGTAACGGATAGAGTTTACTGAACAACCGATTTACCTTTGCAAAACTAACTAACTTAACCTTGAAAATAGTTGGAGAGAAAAAATGGAAGCAATGCTGTATATCGCTGCTGCGCTGATGCTGGGTCTGGGTGCTATTGGTGCTGCTATCGGCATCGGTATCCTGGGTGGCAAGTTCCTGGAAGGTGCTGCTCGTCAGCCTGAACTGGTTCCTCTGCTGCGTACTCAGTTCTTCATCGTAATGGGCCTGGTTGACGCGATCCCGATGATCGGTGTTGGTCTGGGTCTGTACGTCCTGTTCGCTGTTGCTTAATTAAGTAGTTCGAATGGCACTGCGCCCCTGCGGGGGTAACTACTTGAACAGACAACCGCGAGAGGTAATGGCGTGAATATCAATCTCACCATCATTGGTCAGGCCATTGCATTCTTCCTCTTCGTCGTATTTTGTATGAAATACGTCTGGCCACCGATTACCGGTGCCCTGGCTGAGCGTAAGAAGAAGATTGCCGAAGGGCTTGATGCGGCCGACCGTGCTAAACGTGATCTCCAGCTGGCACAGGAAAAAGCAGCTGACGGAATGCGTGCAAGCAAGGAAGAGGCAGCCGCCATCATTGAACAGGCCAACAAGCGGGCTAACCAGATCATCGAAGAAGCCAAGGAGCAGGCACGTGTCGAAGCCGACCGTGTGAAAGCATCTGCTCAGGCTGAACTCGAACAGGAAGTCAACCGTGCACGCGAAACACTGCGCGCTCAGGTGGCTACACTGGCAATTGCCGGTGCTGAAAAGATTCTGGAAGCCTCTGTTGACGAAAAAGCGCACGCTAAGCTGGTTGAGAAACTGGCAGCTGAGCTTTAAGCGAGGTTTACGATGGCTGAACTCAATACAGTCGCCCGGCCCTACACCAAAGCCGCATTCGAATATGCGCGTGAGAAGGGCAACCTCGATCAATGGTCTCAGACACTGTCACTTGTCGCCATGGCGGCCAGTGACAGCCTGATGACCCGAGTGCTGAGCAATCCGTCCCTGAGCGGCGAGCAAAAAGCTGACGTTGTACTGTCAGTGCTCGATGCCAAGGCGGATGAAGCAGGCAAGAACTTTGTTCGTCTGTTGGCCGAAAACGGCCGGCTGAGCCTGCTGCCAGAGATCTCCGTGCAGTTCGAGCGCCTGAAAGCCAATCTGGAGAAAAAGGTCGATGTTGACCTGACCACGGCTTTCCCGCTCGAAGATGCACAGCAGGAGAAACTGGCCAAGGCCCTCAGCACCAAGTTGGGTCGTGAAGTGAAGCTTACATCCCAGGTGGATAAGTCCATCATCGGGGGTGTGGTTGTTCGCTCTGATGACCTTGTGATCGACGGTTCCGTTCGCGCACGACTGGCGAAACTGGCCGAAGCGATGAATTCCTGAGTGTGAGGAATAACAATGCAGCAACTGAATCCATCTGAGATCAGCGAGATTCTCAAGAAGCGCATCGAGAAACTTGATGTGTCTTCTGAAGCCCGTAACGAGGGCACCATCGTCAGCGTATCCGATGGTATTATCCTGATCCACGGTCTTGCCGACGTTATGTACGGCGAGATGATCGAATTCCCGGGCGGTGTCTACGGTATGGCACTGAACCTGGAGCGCGACTCTGTCGGCGCCGTAGTACTGGGCGACTATCAGGGTCTGGTCGAAGGCATGACCGCACGTTGTACCGGTCGTATTCTTGAAGTGCCGGTTGGTCCGGAACTGCTTGGTCGCGTTGTTGACGCGCTGGGTAACCCGATCGATGGCAAGGGGCCGATCAATACCAAGCTCACCGACGCGGTTGAGAAGGTAGCGCCGGGTGTAATTGCACGTCAGTCCGTAGATCAGCCGGTTCAGACCGGTCTGAAAGCGATTGACGCGATGGTACCGGTTGGCCGTGGCCAGCGTGAGCTGATCATCGGTGACCGTCAGATCGGTAAGACCGCAATTGCGATCGACGCGATCATCAACCAGAAAGGTACCGGCATCAAGTGTATCTACGTTGCGATCGGACAGAAGCAGTCCACCATCGCCAACGTGGTGCGCAAACTGGAAGAGCACGGTGCGATGGATCACACCATCGTTGTCGCTGCAGGCGCTGCTGATCCGGCTGCCATGCAGTACCTGGCACCGTACGCCGGTGCGACCATGGGCGAATACTTCCGTGACCGCGGTGAAGACGCGCTGATCGTATTTGACGACCTGACCAAGCAGGCTTGGGCATACCGTCAGATCTCTCTGCTGCTGCGTCGTCCGCCGGGCCGTGAAGCTTACCCGGGTGACGTATTCTACTTGCACTCCCGTCTGCTGGAGCGTGCGTCCCGTGTAAATGCTGACTACGTTGAGCAGTTCACCAAAGGTGAAGTGAAAGGCCAGACCGGTTCTCTGACCGCGCTGCCGATCATCGAAACCCAGGGTGGTGACGTATCTGCGTTTGTACCGACCAACGTAATCTCCATCACCGATGGCCAGATCTTCCTGGAAGCCAGCCTGTTCAACTCTGGCGTACGTCCTGCGATCAACGCAGGTCTGTCCGTATCCCGAGTCGGTGGTTCTGCCCAGACCAAGATCATCAAGAAGCTGGGTGGCGGTGTGCGTCTGGCACTGGCTCAGTACCGTGAGCTGGCTGCGTTCGCGCAGTTCGCGTCCGACCTGGATGATGCTACTCGTAACCAGCTGGAACACGGCCAGGCCGTAACCGAGCTGATGAAGCAGAAACAGTACTCTCCGATGTCCGTCGCCGAGATGGGTCTGAGCCTGTACGCTGCCAACGAAGGCTTCCTGAAAGGTGTTGAGCTGGACAAGATCGGTGCATTCGAAGCAGCCCTGGTCGCCTACTTCAACAGCGAACACGCTGATCTGATGGCGAAAGTGAACGAGAAAGGCGGTTACGACGACGAAATCGCGGCTCAGTTCAAGGCTGGCATCGAGAAGTTCAAGTCTACCCAAACTTGGTAATTGCTCGTCAGAGCTGGTGACCGGCCAGATACACCGGCCGGTCCAATACTGATTCAAGTTTAATAGGCGGAACTATGGCAGTCGGAAAAGAGATCAAGACGCAGATTGCGAGCATCGGCAGCACGCGCAAAATCACCAGCGCCATGGAAATGGTTGCTGCGTCGAAGATGCGTAAAGCCCAGGATCGCATGCAGTCTTCCCGTCCGTACGCCCAGAGCATCCGTGGTGTTATTCAGCACCTGGCGAAAGCCAACCCTGAATACAAGCACCTCTACATGCAGGAGCGTGAGGTCAAACGTGTCGGCTTCATTATTGTGGCATCCGACCGTGGCCTCTGTGGCGGTTTGAACGTGAATGCGTTCAAGGCAGCTGTAAGCAAGATGAAAGAGTTCCACGACAGGAATATCGAAGTCGATATCTGTGCACTGGGCTCTAAGGCAATCACCTTCTTCCGTAACTACGGCGGTAACGTCGTTGCTGCGAAGGGCGGTCTCGGCGATGCGCCGGAACTGGAACAGCTGATCGGTTCGGTCAAGGTGATGCTGGATAACTTCGACGAAGGCAAGCTGGATCAATTGTTCATCGTATCCAACGATTTCGTGAACACCATGACCCAGAAGCCTAGCGTTGAGCAGCTGCTGCCGCTGAAGGCGGAAGACGATGAAAAGACGCTCAACCATCACTGGGACTATCTGTACGAACCGGACGCGAAGGAGCTGTTGAACGGCCTGCTGACGCGTTACATCGAGTCCCTGGTCTATCAGGCCGTGGTTGAGAACAACGCCTGTGAACAGGCAGCCCGAATGCTGGCGATGAAGAATGCAACCGACAACGCCGGCAACCTGATCGACGAGCTTCAACTGGTATACAACAAGGCTCGTCAGGCGGCGATTACTCAGGAAATTTCCGAGATCGTCGGTGGTGCTGCTGCTGTTTGATGCAGTGAACAGGTTTAAAAGTTAAGAGGATCCGAACATGAGTAGCGGACGTATTGTTCAGATTATCGGTGCGGTTGTAGACGTGGAATTCCCGCGTGACAACGTGCCGAAGGTTTACGACGCATTGACCGTCGAAAAAACCGGCCTGACATTGGAAGTTCAGCAGCAGCTGGGCGACGGTGTCGTACGTGCAATTGCCATGGGTCAGACTGAAGGTCTGAGCCGTGGTTTGGAAACGACCAACACTGGCGCTCCGATATCTGTACCGGTCGGTACTGCCACCCTGGGTCGTATCATGAACGTTCTGGGTGAGCCGATCGACGAATGTGGTCCGATCGGTGAAGAAGAGCGTTACGCCATCCACCGTAAGGCGCCGTCTTACGCGGACCAGGCAGCTACTAACGAGCTGCTGGAAACCGGCATCAAGGTTATCGACCTGGTTTGCCCGTTCGCCAAGGGTGGTAAGGTCGGTCTGTTCGGTGGTGCCGGTGTAGGCAAGACCGTAAACATGATGGAGCTGATCAACAACATCGCGACTCAGCACTCCGGTCTGTCCGTATTTGCGGGCGTGGGTGAGCGTACTCGTGAGGGTAACGACTTCTACCATGAGATGCAGGAAGCTGGCGTTGTAAACGTTGAGCAGTTCGACAAGTCCAAGGTAGCGATGGTCTACGGCCAGATGAACGAGCCGCCGGGTAACCGTCTGCGTGTAGCTCTGACCGGTCTGACCATGGCGGAAAAATTCCGTGATGAAGGCCGTGACGTACTGCTGTTCGTCGACAACATCTACCGTTACACCCTGGCGGGTACCGAAGTATCAGCACTGCTGGGTCGTATGCCTTCTGCGGTAGGTTACCAGCCGACGCTGGCGGAAGAGATGGGCGTTCTGCAGGAACGTATCACCTCTACCAAGACAGGTTCCATCACGTCTATCCAAGCGGTATACGTACCGGCGGATGACTTGACTGACCCGTCTCCGGCAACCACCTTCTCCCACCTTGACGCGACTGTAGTACTGTCTCGTCAGATCGCAGAGCTGGGCATCTACCCGGCGATCGACCCGCTGGACTCCACCTCTCGTCAGCTGGATCCGCTGGTTATCGGTCAGGAGCACTACGATATCGCTCGTGGCGTTCAGCAGACCCTGCAGCGCTACAAGGAGCTGAAGGATATCATCGCGATTCTGGGTATGGACGAGCTGTCTGAAGAAGACAAGCAGACTGTATCCCGTGCGCGTAAGATTCAGCGCTTCCTGTCTCAGCCGTTCTTCGTGGCCGAAGTATTCACCGGTTCTCCGGGTAAATACGTGTCTCTGAAGGAAACCATCCGTGGCTTCGACGGCATTCTGAAAGGTGAATATGATCACCTGCCGGAACAGGCGTTCTACATGGTTGGCACCATCGACGAAGCTGTTGAGAAAGCGAAGGGCCTGTAAGTTCCAGGCGGAACCTTTCAAGAGGTAATCAAGATGGCTATGACTGTTCATTGTGACATCGTAAGCGCGGAAGAGGAGATCTTCTCCGGCCTTATCGAGTTTGTCTCCGTGACAGGTAGCCTGGGTGACCTGGGTATTTACCCGGGTCACGCTCCGCTTCTGACGGAACTGAAACCAGGCCCTGTCGAGCTGCGCAAGCAGGGCGGTGAGGAAGATGTATTTTACGTCTCCGGTGGCTTCATCGAAGTACAGCCATACAAGGTAACAGTGTTGGCGGATACCGCACTGCGTGCCGGTGATTTGAGTGAAGCTGCTGCTCTTGAAGCACAGAAACACGCAGAACACGCGATGGCTGATAAAACCGGTGAGTTCGAATACACCCGTGCTGCAGCTCAGCTGGCTGAAGCTGCTGCGCAGCTTCGTACTCTGCAGCAGATCCGTCGCAAGACCGGCAAGTAAACGCGGTTCTTTGGCGACACCAGAAAAGCAGCCTTCGGGCTGCTTTTTTTTATAGGGGTTACAGCAGTCCCCACAGCGTATTGAAAATGATCTGTTGTGCGCCTGCCACTTCTCGCGAGTCAATGACCACTGCCGTGGGGTAATTGTCAGACGCCAGCGAAATGATGGCGCAGCGGGGCGGGTAAATCGCAATATAGGCGGCATCCACGGCGCCTTCGGTACGAATCCACTTGCGTTCCGAGTACTCCGCACTTTCTCCCCCTTCGCCGATGGCAATAACGCGTACCCGAATTTTGCGTGCAACCCGCTGGGCCGTGAAGTTGGGAAAGGGGCGGTAGAGCAGCGGTCGAATCGGTTTGGATGAAAACACCGAATAGACAGGGTCATCCTGATCGCCGACACGGTTGAGAATATCACGCAGGACCTGCTCAATCCCGGCATCGCCTTCATAAAACTCGACGTTGGCAATGCTGAATTCCGGTTTCAGATGGTGAAGTTCGGGAATCACACTGCTTTTGAGCTGGCTGATCGCCTGATCGAGCTGTTCGCGTCGTTCCTGTGCCAGCTGCAGCAACACCTCTGGTTCTCGTGCCGAAAAATAGCGGCGCTTGCCCTTGGGCAGATAGGTGACCACTCCACGTTGCTGCAGGCTTTTAAGACATTCATAGGTTGTCCCGCGATTGACACCCGCGCGTTCAGCTACGGTTCGGATGGCACTGGGTCCCAATGCAAGCAAGGCCTTGTAAATGCTGATATCACGTTCACTCAGGCCGAGTTGTTCAAAAATCTGCTGGTTCATATTGTCAATTTTTGAGTGACAAAAAGGATTGATCGATTTCGAGTATACGCTAAAGTGCCTGACAACTCTTGAATCAATGAGCCGTGACCGATGTCAGGGCCGCAAACCGACAAGTTGTGGATGATGAAAACGGATGTAGTGATTCTGGCCGCCGGACAGGGCAGCCGCATGAAATCGGCATTGCCGAAAGTGATGCATCGACTGGCAGGAAAGCCGATGCTGCAACATGTCATTGACCGCGTTCGGGCGCTTCAGGCTGAAGCGCTGCATGTGGTGATCGGTCACGGTGGTGAGCAGGTCGAACAGGCAATGGCGGACCAGGGATTAAACCTGGTCTGGCAGCGTGAGCAGTTGGGGACTGGACATGCCGTGGCTCAGGCGATGCCGGCCATCGGTCAGGATTCGGTGGTGCTGGTACTCTATGGCGATGTGCCGCTGACCCGACCGGAAACCCTGCAGCAGCTGGTCAAAATAGCGGCCCAGGGTGATCTGGGGCTGCTGACAGTGAACCTGGATGATCCGGTCGGTTATGGTCGCATCATTCGCAATGCCGTTGATGATGTGGTGGCGATTGTTGAACACAAGGATGCCAGCGAACAGCAAAAGCTGATCCGCGAGGTCAACACCGGCATTCTGGCGTTGCCGTCAGCGGCGCTGCATGAATGGCTGCCGCGCCTGTCCGCCAATAATGCCCAGGGCGAATACTACCTCACCGATGTGATCGCGATGGCAGCTGAAGAGGGCATGCGAGTACGTGCCATCCAGCCGGATGCGGAGCAGGAGGTGCAGGGTGTCAACAACCGTCAGCAGCTGGCCCAGCTGGAGCGCTGGTATCAGCGTCAGCAGGCTGAAGCACTGATGGCTGAAGGCGTGACTTTGGCTGATCCCGCTCGCATCGATATCCGTGGCGAGCTTAAAGCCGGGCGCGACGTGCTGATCGATATCAACGTGGTATTCGAAGGCGATGTGGTGCTGGGCGATGGTGTTGAAATTGGCCCCAACTGCCTTATCCGCAATGCGGTGATCGGTGCCGGAAGTCGCATCGAGGCCAACTCGATGATTGATGGTGCGACTGTAGGTGATAACGCCCAGATCGGTCCCTTTGCCCGCCTGCGTCCCGGAACCGAGCTGGCCAAAGGTGGCAAGATCGGCAATTTTGTCGAAACCAAGAAGGCCCGTATCGGTGAGGGCTCCAAAATCAACCATCTGACCTATATTGGCGATGCCGATATTGGCCGTGGGGTCAATGTGGGGGCCGGCACCATCACATGCAACTATGATGGTGTTAACAAGTCGTTGACCCGCATCGGCGATGGCGCCTTTATCGGTTCCAACAGTTCGCTGGTAGCACCGGTCGAAGTCGGTGCCGGAGCAACAATTGGTGCAGGTTCTACCGTGACCAAAGCCGTGGCCGACAACCAGCTGGCTGTAGCCCGTGGCAAGCAGATCAATATTGATAACTGGGCGCGCCCGCAGAAAAAAGGATCCTGAGCATGTGTGGAATTGTAGGCGCCATCGCGGCGCGCTCCGTGGCGGGTATTCTGCTGGAAGGTCTGCGTCGACTTGAATACCGTGGCTATGATTCTGCCGGCATGGCGGTGCTGGACCAGGGCCAGATCAGCCGTCTGCGCCGCATCGGCAAGGTACAGGCGTTGGCGGATGCCTGCGAGCAGCAGCCGTTGAGTGGTAACCTGGGTATTGCTCACACGCGCTGGGCCACGCACGGTAAACCCTCGGAACAGAATGCCCACCCACATATGTCCGGCGAGCGTCTTGCCGTAGTGCACAATGGCATTATCGAAAACTTTGAGCCGCTCAAGCGTGAATTGCAGCAACAGGGGTATGTCTTCACCTCGGAAACCGATACTGAAGTGGTGGCACACCTGCTGGACCGAGAGCTGCAGCAGGGCTTGGGCCTGGTGGATGCGCTGCGCCAAACGCTGAGCCATCTGGAAGGTGCGTTTGCCCTTGGCGTGATTCACGCCGACAGCCCGGAGCAGTTACTGACCGCTCGCAAGGGCAGTCCGCTGGTGATCGGGGTGGGAATCGGTGAAAACTTTATCGCGTCTGACCAGCTTGCATTGCTGCCGGTGACCGACCGTTTCATGTTTCTTGAGGATGGCGACATTGCGGTGCTTGAGGCGGAGCAGATTCAGGTGTTTGATGCCCTGGGTCAATCGGTCGAACGTGCCGTAACCACCTTCGAGCATGGCTTGGGCAATGCTGACAAGGGCGAGTTTCGTCACTTCATGCTCAAGGAGATATACGAGCAGCCACGCGTAATGCAGGCGGTACTGGAAGGGCGTACCGCCTCGGGTCACCTGTTGGAGCAGGCGTTTGGCAGTGGTGCAAGTGAGGTTTTCGACCAGGTTAAACAGGTGCAAATCGTGGCCTGTGGTACCAGCTACCATGCCGGCATGGTCGCCAAATACTGGATCGAGGATCTGGTGGGCATCCCCTGCATGGTTGAAGTGGCCAGTGAATTCCGTTATCGCCCGGTAGTGCTGCCCGAGGGTACGCTACTGCTGACCCTGTCCCAGTCCGGCGAGACGGCCGATACCCTGGCGGCGCTGCGTGAGGTGAAGGATCGAGTGCTGGCCACGCTGGCAATCTGCAACGTGCCGGGCAGCTCACTGGTGCGCGAGTCTGACTTGAGCCTGATGACCAACGCAGGACCCGAGATTGGCGTGGCCTCCACCAAGGCGTTTACGTCTCAGCTGGTTGCGCTGTTGCTGACCACCATCGCTTTGGGGCGTCGTCATAATCTGACTCAAGCGCGGGAGGCAGAGCTGATAGCTGCCCTGCAACAGCTGCCTGAACTGCTGCAGCAGCTGCTGCAGCTGGACGGGGCGATTGAGCAGATGTCGACGCACTTTGCCGAGAAGCGCCATGCGCTTTTCCTGGGCCGCAACAGCCTTTATCCGGTGGCAATGGAAGGGGCTCTCAAGTTGAAGGAGATCTCCTACATTCATGCCGAAGCTTACCCGGCTGGCGAGCTCAAACATGGTCCGCTGGCACTGGTAGACAAGGATATGCCGGTGATCGCGGTGGCGCCCCGCAATGGCATGCTGGACAAGCTCAAGGCCAATCTGCAGGAAGTGCGTGCGCGAGGTGGTGAGCTGTTTGTGTTTGCCGGTTGTGAGCAGAGCATCCAGCCGGAGGAAGGGGTGCATGTGATTCATCTGCCCGAGATGCCCGCCATACTGGATCCGATAGCCTTTACATTGCCATTGCAATTGCTGTCGTATCACGTAGCCGTTCTCAAGGGCACGGACGTGGATCAGCCTCGTAATCTGGCCAAGAGTGTGACGGTGGAATAGAGTGTATTGGCGTGACTTAGCCTGAAATGCCCTGCCTTGTGCAGGGCATTTTTGTATCTGCAGCCTATGCGGAATCCCGGGAGTTGCGCCAGGGGCGCTCATGCATGGCCGGCTCCGGTCGTGACCAGACCACCAGAGCCCCCGTGGCGATGAGGATCAGTATAGTGCCCAGCAATACCGGATGGCTGAAACTGAGCAACACAATGCACATGGCACCGAACATGCCGGCACTGGCAATCCACTTGGTACGCCGATCAATATGGCCGCCCTGTTCCCAGTTTCTCAGACTGGGGCCCAGCAGGCGGTGCTCCCTGAGCCACTGATGCAGGCGTGGAGAACAGCGTGAAGCGCTCCAGGCAGCGATCAAGACAAAAATGGTGGTTGGAAGGCCGGGTAACACGGCTCCTGCCAGTGCCAGTACAATGCACAGCCAGGTCAGCAGATGCCAGACCCAGCGCAGTCGGCTGGACGTCGGTCTGGTGTGTTGCCTGGCTGGTGGCATGGCTGCTACTCCGCTCTTTTGTACCCATTCAGTATTATAGATAATGGGCCAACCCTCAGCGGAAGGACAATTTAAAAGCCCGCTGCTTGCCATAGCTCAACTCAATCACCTGCCTCAGCCGAGGTTGGCCGCTGCAGTGTTTCAACAATGTAATTCAGTACCCGGCGTGAGTAGATCAGACTGGTGTGGGTGAGGGGAAATACCTTGTGCTCGGTCATGCCGGTGACACGGGTTTCATCAATCAGGACGGTCCCGTCGGATTTTGAATCCCTGCTCAGCAAAGGCATCAGCCCCACAGGCAGGTCCCCCGCGATGCTGTACAGCCGGGCTTTAAAGGGCCAGTGATGATTGTCGGCCAACAGATACTCGATGCTGTTCTTAAGCATTCCCCTAAACCTGGAATCATGAATTTCACGCGCCAGATGACTGCCCTTGTGCGGAGTACCCAGCGTGATGACCGGGTCGACCCATTGGCTTGGCTCGCTGTTACGTTCAAGGTAACGCCGTGCAATCAGACCTCCCATGGAGTGGCAGACGAAAGCGGTGGGCGTTTTGTCGATGAACTGATCGATGCGTGCGCAGATGCCATCCAGATCGGGCGAAAGCGTGTTGTAGGTCAGGTTGAGCGTCTGATAGCCCTGTTTCTGCAGGCGTCGGCACAGAGGGCGCATCACCAGCCCTGACATGTAGAGACCGTGCAACACCACAACTTTTTGTACGTGCATAACGGCAGTGGCTCCATCCAACTGTTCGACTCAGCTTAACCCTTCAGGGAAACAGAGGAAAGACCGCCTTTTGCCGTGCCAGACCATGGCTGTTCGTCTGTCTGAACGGTAGGATAGGCAGCACCAACCAGGCTGACAGGGACTGAAATGAACGAAACCATCTTCATGCTGGCGATCGACTTTATTGCGCTTATTGGTGTCATCGTGTTGTTGCTGATCGTTGCCCTGCTCATTGTCGGCGTGGTTATGTACCAGGTAGACAAGCGTCAGACGGCACATACCATACGACGCAACTATCCTTTGCTGGGGCGGTTCCGTTATCTGTTTGAAACACTGGGCGAATTTTTCCGTCAGTACTTCTTTGCCATGGACCGTGAGGAGATGCCATTTAACCGTGCGCAGCGCTCTTGGGTGTACCGTGCCGCAAAAAATATCGATAACACGGTGGCCTTTGGTTCCACACGGGATCTGCGCAAGCCTGGCACCTACTATTTCCTGAACTGCCCCTTCCCAACACTGAGTGAAGATGCGGCCACTACTCAGCCGATGCGGATAGGGCCCTACTGTCGCCACCCTTACGATGCACCATCCTTTTTCAATATTTCGGGCATGAGCTTTGGTGCCCTGTCGGCACCGGCAGTACAGGCACTGTCAATGGGAGCGGCACAAGCGGGTTGCTGGATGAACACCGGTGAAGGTGCTTTGTCGAAGCATCACTTGACCGGAGGCTGCGATATCGTGTTTCAGATCGGTACCGCCAAGTACGGGGTCAGGAATGAGCAAGGACGGCTCGATGATGCGCGTTTGGCGAAAGTGGCCGAGATTGAGCAGGTTAAAATGTTCGAAATCAAGCTGAGTCAGGGCGCCAAACCGGGCAAGGGAGGCATCCTGCCGGGTGACAAGGTAACAGCCGAGATTGCCGAGGCACGTGGCATCCCGGAGGGGCAGGCCTCGATCAGCCCCAACCGTCATCCGGAAATCGCCAGTATCGAAGACCTGCTGGATTTCATTGCGCATGTACGTGAAGTCACCGGCAAGCCGGTTGGGTTCAAGCTGGTGCTGGGCAGCACGGATTGGCTGGATGCATTCTGCGAGGCTGTTTTGAACCGTGGCAGCGAGTCGGCGCCGGACTTTATTACTCTGGACAGTGCCGATGGTGGCACCGGAGCAGCGCCCATGCCGCTGATGGATAGTGTTGGCCTGCCGCTGCGCGAAAGTCTGCCGCTGTTGGTCAATAAGCTCACCCAGCATAACCTGCGCAACCGTGTGCGGGTGATCGCATCCGGCAAGTTGATCAACCCGACCGATGTGGCGGCGGCAATCTGCCTGGGGGCAGACTTTGTCGTGACCGCACGAGGCTTCATGTTTGCACTGGGCTGCGTGCAGGCTTTGCAATGCAACAAGAACACCTGTCCTACCGGCATTACCACCCATAACCCCAAGCTGCACAAAGGCCTGGTACCGGATGTGAAGGCGGCCAGGGTCGCGAGCTTCCACCACAACCTGGTACATGAAGTTGAGCTGATTGCTCATGCCTGCGGGGTGGCTGAGCCGCGCCAGCTTACGCGCGAACATGCTGCCGTCGTGGTGGATGGCGGTGGTTCTGTGCCGCTGAATATCCTCTACCCCCGTTCCTGAGGGCAGAACGCATGAAGCCAGCAAATCGCTGGCTTCTTCGTTTGTTCAGTGCTCGTCTTCGAACCAGGATTCCCGGTCCAGCCAGGTCATCAGTTCCTTTTCTTCCTGATGACGCTCAATCGCCCGGCGCGCTTCCAGCAGGCGCTTGGTTGCGTGCTGCTTGCGCCGATTTTTCTGTTCGACATCGTATCCAACCATGATGTCGAAAACTTCAGTCTGAATCGGGTCCAGATCCTGTTCTTTCCGTATCAGCATAGCCTCTCTCCGATCTCAGGGTTGCCGCTATCGGGAGACAGAAGGTGTCTGTCCGATGACAGCAAACACTCCAGGAGTTTTTTATTTACCCTAACCGGCGCCGAATTTCAAATCACCGGTATGCAGTCAGGGTAGAGGCTGCGTGTTGCAGCGAGATGAATGACGGCTCTATTCGCCGTCATCCTCGCTGTCTGATCCGCGGCGCAGGGTGGGAATCCGCTTATCGTTCTGGCGCAGGCTGCGCAGACTTCGCTTGATGGTCTTGAGGTGATCCAGCAGGACCGGTCCCAGTTTCATGGCTACGCCAACGGCCAGTACATCAATGATCACCAGATGCACCACGCGAGAAGACATCAGCGTGCTCAGATCCTTGTCCTCTTCCACATCAACATGAATGGGAATGGTTGCCAGGTCGGCAAGGGGGGTGTTGCCCGGACAGAGGGTAATCACGGTTGCGCCCTTGTCCTTCACCAGTTTGACCGTATGCAGCAGGTCCTTGGTACGGCCGGTCTGGGAAATGGCTACAACCGCATCACCTTCACCCAGTGTCAGGGCCGAAATGGTCTGCATGTGGGGGTCGGAATAGGCGGCTGCCGATACCATCAGACGATAAAACTTGTGCTGGGCATCGGCACAGACCGGTGCCGATGCACCGAAACCGTAAAACTCGACCCGATTGGCCTTTGCCAGACAGTCGATCGCCTCTTCCAGGGTGCCGGGATCAAGCTGATCACGGATGTTGATCAGGTTGCCGATCATGGAGTCGAAGATCTTCTGCTTGAACTCGATCACCGTATCCTTGGAATCGAGCGAGAACTGTTCATAGCTGGCATTGCTGGCCAGACCCTGGGCCAGCGTCAGTTTGAAGTCCTGAAAGCCATCGTAATCCAGCGCGCGACAGAAGCGCACCACCGTAGGCTCACTGACCTGAGCTTCAGATGCCAGATCAACAATGCGCATGTGAATTACGTCATTGGGGTTGGCCAATACATAGTCAGCCACTTTCTGTTCCGACTTGCGCAGGTCGGAGCGGGCTTCGGCAATTGATTTGAGCAGGTTGAAGGAGTTCATCTCCGTCACATCCGATTATCAGCAGAAGATCAGGAGTATAACAATGAAAGCGGTATCGGCCCAATGCTGCTCAAGTGCCGCTCCGGCCTGTATATACAGGGAATTGCAGCCTGTATGAGAGCATGCTAATTTCAAATGCGTTATCCGCGCTTAACAACAAATTATAAAGCATAAGGAATAAGAGCCGTGAAACGCAGACAATTCATTCAGGGTGCTGGCGCCGCTACAGTCGCAGCCGGTGCTCTGGTATCCGGCAATGCGATGGCCGCGCCGGAATACAAATGGAAGATGGTCACGACCTGGCCGAAAAACTTCCCGGGCCTGGGCACCGGGGCCAACTATCTGGCCGACATGATCAAGCAGATGACCAATGGCCGCATTGAAGTGAAGGTGTACGGTGCCGGTGAACTGGTCGGTGCGCTGGAGATCTTTGATGCCGTTTCCCGTGGGACGGCGGAAATGGGCCATGGTGCTGCCTATTACTGGAAGGGCAAGAGTACGGCAGCGCAGTTTTTCTCGGCGGTGCCGTTTGGCCTTACCGCACAGGAGATGAACGGCTGGCTCTACCACGGTGGTGGCATGGAACTGTGGCAGGAAGTATATGACCAGTTTGGCTTGATAGCTGGCGCGGCCGGTAACACCGGGGTACAGATGGGCGGCTGGTTCAACAAGGAAATCAACAGCGTCGAAGACCTCAAGGGTCTGAAAATGCGTATTCCGGGTCTGGGCGGTGAAGTGCTCAAGCGCGCTGGCGGTACCCCGGTACTGCTGCCCGGCGGCGAAATCTTCCCGTCACTGCAGTCCGGTGCCATCGATGCTACCGAGTGGGTTGGCCCATACAACGACCTGGCGTTCGGCCTGCACAAGGCGGCCAAATACTACTATTACCCGGGCTGGCATGAGCCGGGTACCACGCTGGAATGCTTCATCAACAAGGAAGCGTTTGAGGCTCTGCCCGATGATCTGCAGGCAATTGTGCGTGCGGCCCTGCGGGTAGCCAACCAGGATATGCTGGCCGAATCCATGGTGAAGAATAACCGGGCCCTTGATCAGCTGGTGAACGAGCACGGTGTTGAACTGCGCAACTTCCCGGAAGATGTCATGCGCAGGCTGCGTGAAATTTCTGACGAAGTGGTGGCGGAAGAAGCGCAGAAGGATGCCATCACCAAGAAAGTATATGACTCCTTCGTGGCCTACCGGGATCAGGTTGAAAAATGGACGGCTGTTGCCGAGCAGGCCTATATCAACGGTCGCTCACTGAGCTGATCTTCGAGCTGCTGAACTGAAGAGGATTCAAGGCCGGGCATTGTCCGGCCTTGTCTTTTGGGAGGACCCAATGTCGGATCAACTTCAAGCCCTGAGGGACTATCTGACCCGTCACCACGGTGGTGATGGCTCGGTGGCGGCTCAGCGAACACTGGAAGGGCATGCGCGCAACCATGATGATCTGTTCCGCCGCTTTTGGGCCGAGCACGCAGAGCCTGTGCTGGGGGACGGCAGCAGGGTGGTGGATCTGGGCTGTGGCCCGGGACTGTTTCTGCGTGACCTGTCGCTGACCGGCCCTGAGCTGGATCTGGTCGGAGTGGAGGCGGCACCCTACATGCTGGAGCAGGCCTGTGACGACGACTACGATTTCAGCATCCGTGTGGCCGATCTGAATGACCCGCCGGCGGAGCTGTTTGAAGCCGAATCCATTGATGTAGCGTTGGCCAACCGCCTGTTCCACGAACTGCACCAGCCGCTGGTGCTGCTGCAGCAACTGCATGCCTGGCTCAAGCCGGGTGGAGTGCTGATCCTGATCGATATGGTGCGCCAGCCCCTGGGCAGTTTCCTCACCCACAAGTTTGGCCTTGACCGGCTGGATGAAAAACAGGACGCGAAAGCGATGGCGGCACTGTTCGAGGACTATTTTGAACACAACCGCTACCACGATTACGACCTGCTGGCGCTGCTGAGTTTGACCGGCTACGAAGTGCTGGCGGATGAATCAATCCGCAGCGGTCGAGCGGTAGAGATCGCAGCGCGCAGGCCTTTGTAGGCCTGGCGCACCACAGCCGAGTAGCCGTCACACCTTGTGATAGATCTCGGCGCCGCTGTCCTTGAACTCTTCCGACTTCTGTTTCATTCCCTGCTCTGCCTGCGCATTTATTGCCGCCACTTGCGCCTCGTCCAGCTCGCGGACCTCCTGAGAGATCTTCATGGAGCAGAACTTGGGTCCGCACATGGAGCAGAAGTGCGCCACCTTGGCGGATTCCTTCGGCAATGTTTCATCGTGATAGGCGCGGGCGGTGTCCGGGTCCAGGCCGATGTTGAACTGGTCTTCCCAGCGGAACTCGAAACGCGCCTTGGACATGGCGTTGTCGCGGATCTGCGCACCGGGGTGGCCTTTCGCCAGGTCGGCGGCATGTGCGGCGATCTTGTAGGTGATGATGCCGGTCTTGACGTCATCCTTGTTGGGCAGGCCCAGATGCTCCTTCGGCGTCACATAGCAGAGCATGGCACAGCCGTACCAGCCGATCATCGCCGCGCCGATACCGGAGGTGATGTGGTCGTAGCCTGGCGCGATGTCAGTGGTCAATGGGCCCAGCGTATAGAAGGGCGCTTCGTGGCACTCCTTCAGCTGCTTGTCCATGTTCTCCTTGATCATGTGCATCGGCACGTGGCCCGGGCCTTCGATCATCACCTGCACATCGTGCTGCCAGGCGATCTTGGTCAGTTCGCCCAGGGTTTCCAGCTCGGCGAACTGAGCAGCGTCGTTGGCGTCGTAAACCGAGCCCGGACGCAGGCCGTCTCCGAGTGAAAACGCCACATCGTAAGCCTTGCAGATCTCGCAGATCTCTTCGAAGTGGGTGTAGAGGAAGTTTTCCTCATGATGAGCCAGGCACCACTTCGCCATGATGGAGCCGCCGCGGGAGACGATACCGGTCATGCGCTTGGCGGTCAGCGGTACGTAGCGCAGCAGCACGCCCGCGTGGATGGTGAAGTAGTCCACGCCCTGTTCTGCCTGTTCGATCAGGGTGTCGCGGAATACCTCCCAGTTCAGGTCTTCGGCGACGCCGTTGACCTTCTCCAGCGCCTGATAGATCGGCACCGTACCGATCGGCACCGGCGAGTTGCGCAGAATCCACTCACGGGTTTCATGGATGTTTTTGCCGGTGGACAGGTCCATGATGGTGTCTGAGCCCCAGCGGGTGCCCCAGGTCATTTTGGCGACCTCTTCCTCGATGGAAGATCCCAGTGCCGAGTTGCCGATGTTGCCGTTGATCTTCACCAGGAAGTTGCGGCCGATGATCATCGGCTCCAGCTCCGGGTGGTTGATGTTGCAGGGGATAATGGCGCGGCCTTCGGCCACTTCCTGACGCACGAATTCCGGCGTGATCTCCTCCGGCAGATAGGCACCGAAGTTGTGGCCCGGGTGCTGCTCGGCAACCACGTTGCCTTCCGCCTTGGCCTTGGCCAGTTTCATGTTCTCGCGGATGGCGATGTATTCCATCTCCGGGGTGATGATCCCCTGACGCGCGTAGTGCAGCTGGGTCACGTTCTTTCCGGGCTTGGCGCGACGCGGCTGGCGGGTCAGCTCGAAACGCAGTTCATCCAGACGCAGGTCGGCGGCGCGGGCGCGACCGTATTCGGAGGTCAGACCGTCCAGCTGCTCGGTGTCGTCACGCTCCAGAATCCAGTTTTCACGCAGCGGTGCCAGCCCCTTGCGCACGTCGATGCAGGCGTTCGGGTCGGTGTAGGGACCGGAGGTGTCGTAGACGTACAGCGGATCGTTCTTCTCGCCACCCATATCGGTAGGCGTGTCATCCAGGGTGATTTCGCGCATCGGCACGCGGATATCGGGGCGGCTGCCCTCGACATAGACCTTGCGTGATCGGGGGAAGGGCTGCACGGAGTCCTTGTCGACCTGTGCGCTCTGGTTGAGGGGCGTAGAACTCGGTTGTTGGGTACTCATCTCACTCTCCGGTTTTATCGTTGTATATTTGCATGGCAAGGGGGGCTTAATCGGCCAGATCCAGGCCCATCTGCCAGAAGCTGACTTCCATGCGGGTGGCGGTACGGAAACGCTTTTCCAGTGCAGCCTGTCGGTTGGCGGGCAGGTTCTGCCCCAGCCTGTCCAGCAGCTCACGCTCAGTCGCGGCGGCCTGCTGGTATTCCTCGCTCAGGTACATCTCGATCCAGGCGTTGTACGGATTGCCTTCACGCAGAGTATCCGGCTGTGCGGCCAGCCAGTTGGCGATCTCCGCATAGCCGATGATGCAGGGCGCCAGTGCCACGTGCAGGTCGAGCAGATCACCGGCGAAGCCGGCATCCAGTACATAGCGGGTGTAGGCGACGGTGGCGGATGCTTCCGGCAGTGCCTGCAGCTGCTCTTCGCTGATGCCCCAGTCGCGGCAGTAATCCACATGCAGACCGATCTCGGTATCCAGCATGGCGTTGAGGCCTGACTGGGCGTAGCGCATGCTGGTCAGGTCTTCGCTCTTGAATACCGCCAGGCCCCAGGCGCGGCTGAACTGGATCAGAAACAGGTAATCCTGCTTCAGGTAATGCTGGAAACATTCCCTGGGCAAGGTTCCCTGTCCAAGCTGGCGCACAAAGTCGTGTTGTATATAGGTGTTCCAGTCATCAATGCATTGGGCCTTCAACTGTTCATACAGGGACATGCGCTTCTCCTTAAGGGCTGATGGCGTAGGTGTCGACCGCTGGATTGCTTTGGGTCAGCCCCTGGGCCTGCATGAAGGCACCAAAGCGTTGGTAGCGGCCTTCGTCCATCGCGGCAGGGCGCAGGGCAAAGCGGGTGAGGGTATCGCGCCAGGCTCGACGGTTCAGTTCGGTGTTGAGTTCATCCGGCTTGTAACTGACAAAGCTTTCCCAGGCCGCATCCGGGTGATTGATGATGTACTGGGTCGCCTGTTCAAGCGCCGTCAGTACCCGGTGCCAGCGATCATCGTCCCGCTGCTGGCGGTTGACCACCAGAATCAGCTCGTCATAGGCGGGTACCCCTTCCTCTTCCACGAAAAAGGCACGGCCCGGGTGGCCTTCGATATCCATCTGGTTGAGCTCGAAGTTGCGGAAGGCACCAATCACCGCATCCACCTGACCGCTGATCAATGAGGGCGACAGTGACCAGTTGACGTTGATCAGCTCGATATCCTCAGGCGTCAGTCCGTGCCGGTTAAGCATGGCGCTGAGCAGGGCGTCTTCAAAACCGCTGACGGAGAAGCCCACTTTCTTGCCTTTCAGGTCTGCGATGGAGTTGATCGGACCGTCTTTCAGTACCACCAGTGAGTTCAACGGTGTAGCGACGAGCGTGCCCACTCGGATCAGCGGCAACCCCTGGTCCACCTGAAGGTGCAGCTGGGGTTGATAGCTGATCGCCATGTCAGCCTTGCCGGCAGCGACCAGCTTGGGTGGCATGGAGGGGTCGGCGGGTTCAACCAGTTTGACCTCCAGCCCCTGCTCGGCGAAGTAGCCGTTCTGTTGGGCAATGATCAGCGGGCCGTGATCAGGGTTGATGAACCAGTCGAGCAGAAGTTCGACCTTGTCGGCCGCCAGCAGCTGGGTCGAGAGCAGGCAGCCACAGAGCAATGCAGTCAATCGTTTCATGGGGAATCACCTCGGGGTACGGACGACGTGGATTCGCTCACCCAGGGAGTGAGGCGTCGTGCGATCAGGTTGACGGAAAAATAGAGTCCAAGCGCCATTACGGCGAGTACCAGCAGGGCCGCGAACATCAGGTCTACCTGCATGCGCGCATTGGCATTGAGCATCAGATATCCCAGCCCACTGGAAGAGCCGACCCACTCACCGACGATGGCACCAATGGGTGCGACCGATGCGGCGACCCGCAGGCCGGAGCCAAGGGCGGGCAGGGCCGCAGGCAGGCGGATCTGCAACAACTGGGCACGTCGGCTGGCGCCGAGGGTGCGCGCCAGCTGCAGATAGCCGGAGGGCGTCTGGCGCAGGCCATCGAAGCAGGCGGCGGTGACTGGAAAATAGATGATCAGCGTGGCCATGGCGACCTTGGAGGCCATGCCGTAACCAAGCCAGAGCATCAACACCGGGGCCAGTGCAAAGACCGGGATCGCCTGACTGACCACCAGTACCGGCAGCAGCCAGCGGCGCAGACCACCCCAGGTCACCAGTGAGAGAGCGCTCGCCAGCCCCAGCAGCACGCCGAGAATCAGGCCCAGCAAAATCTCGATCAGGGTGACACCGGCGTGCTTCATCAGCAGCGGAAACTGACTGAACAGAGTTTCCAGCACGCGCAGGGGGCCGGGCAAAATGAATGTGGGGGCATCGGTCAGCCAGACAATCAGTTGCCAGATCAGCAGCAATCCGGTGGTGATGATCAGTGGGCGCAAAACCTGCATCATGCGGCGCCCTCCATCAGCAGCTGCAGCAGCTGTGCCTGCAGCTCAAGCAGGGCAGGGTCGGTGACCGGTCTTGGTGTGTTGCCGGTCGGTACTATCGGGTCCGACAGACGTCCCGGGGAGCCTTGCAGCACCAGTACACGATCCGACAGGCGCAGGGCTTCCAGCGGGTCATGGGTGATCATCAGCACGGTTCGATCGGCCAGCAGCTCGGCGGCCAGATCCTGCAGTTTGAGCCGATTGATTGCATCCAGCGCGGAGAAGGGCTCATCCATGCAGACCAGTGGCTGATCCTGAAACAGGGTCCGGGCCAGCGCGGCACGCTGACGCTGGCCACCGGAAAGCTGCGCCGGCAGGGCACTGGTGCGATCACTCAGACCGACCTGCTGCAACAGGTAATGAGCCAACTCACGCTGTTCGCCTGAGGGTCTGCGGCCCTGTTGCAGCCGGGCGCCGAGCAGCACGTTGTCCAGCAGGCTCAGCCAAGGCAACAGCAGGTCCTGCTGGGACATCCAGGCCACACGGCCGGCCAGCGGCAGGCCATCACTGCAGTGAATCTCGCCACTGATGCTGGCCTCGTCGGCAATGCCACAGAGCAGCTGCAGCAGCGAACTCTTGCCGACACCGGACTGGCCCAGAATAGAGGTCCACTCACCGCCGGGCAGGGTCAAATCCAGATTGTTGAAAACGCAGTGCTGCTGCCAGTGCAGACTGGCCTGACGCAGTTCAATATCCAAGGCTTACCACCAGGCGTGAAAGTGGTGGGTGGGGCCGTGTCCCGAGCCGACCTGCAGCCGATCGGCTGCGGCGATGGCTGCCGTGATATAGGCCTTGGCCTCGGTTACGGCAGTGTGAATATCCAGCCCCCTGGCCAGTCCCGCGGCGATCGCGGACGAGAGGGTACAGCCGGTGCCATGGGTGTTGGCGGTCGGAATCCGACTTGCCGGCAACCAGTGGGCCTGCCCTTCCATCAGCAGCAGATCAATACTGTCGTCACTGGCAGAGTTGGCCAGGTGACCGCCCTTGACCAGTACCGCGTGAGGGCCCAGGGCCAGCAGCTGTCTGGATTGTGAAAGCATCGCATCAGTATCGGTTGCTTCCGGCGCACCCAGCAGTACGGCAGCTTCCGGCAGGTTGGGGGTGATCAGGGTCGCCAGCGGCAGCAGCTCGCTGCGCAGCGCCTCAACCGACTCGTCCGCCAGCAGCTTGTCGCCGCTCTTGGCGACCATGACCGGGTCAAGCACGATATTGCCAAGGCCACGCTCACGCAGGATGGCAGCAATGGTCGTAATGGTTTCCGGGCGGCTGAGCATGCCGATCTTGATCGCATCGACGCGGATATCATCCAGCACGGTATTGAGCTGATCGGCGATAAAGGCGGGCGGAACGTCGTGGATGGCGCGCACTTCACGGGTGTTTTGTGCTGTCAGGGCTGTGATCACCGAGGTGCCGAATACGCCGAGTGCGGAAAAGGTTTTCAGATCCGCCTGAATACCGGCACCGCCGCCGCTGTCGGAACCGGCAATAGTGAGGGCAATGGGGGTAAGTGTCTGTGTCATGCGGATGCTCCAGTACGGGAGAGAACCGCACCAGCCATGCGCATGCATGGAGTGATAGTAACGGTCATCTCGATTTCCTACGCCGGTACAAGCCGGATCAGGTTCAGCGGGTCTCATCTCAGCCCATCCAGTGTGGGCACCCCGACCAAGAATCAGTCGCTAGTTTAGGCACAAGCGCTACCACTGTCTATGCTGTAACCAGATGCCGGCTGCTTTCAGATCAGGCCGGCGCTTTATGAGCAGGAGTAGATGTCATGAATCCGCTGGAGAATGTCGACCTGTTGTGCCCCTGGTGCAGTGAGCCGATCAGCCTGATGATCGAAGTGACTGAGCCTGAGCAGGAGTACACAGAAGATTGCCCGGTTTGCTGCAGTCCGATCCTGGTTCAGGTCAGCATAGGTAATCAGGAGCGCCCCGAGGTCAGAGTTGAGCGGGAAGGTGGCTAGTAACAGGGAGTCGTTATGGAACCTGAAATTGAAAAGAGCCGGCAGAGGTTGCTGGATTCGAGTCAGCCGCTGGACGTTGAAATACGCTGCAGTGCCCTGCAACTGCTGGCCAATATGCGTGACCGACTTGCGCTGCGGGCTGATGCCGATACCGAGTCGCTGACAGAAATCGTGCACCAGACACGCGTAGACAGTAAACGCCTGCGCGCGCTCTGGCGCCTGTTGAAACCCGGGCTGAAAACCGTCGACTACCGCAGGCTTGAGCGGTTGAGCAAGGGACTGGCCAAGCCGCTCGCGTCCAGTCGTGATGCGCAGGTCATGCAGGAAACGTTGGATTGGGTGAGTGCAGACCTTGCGCCGGATGTTCGCCAACGGCTGTTGCCGGGGCTGGCACAGGTGCTTGAACAGGGTATGGCGGCTGATGAGCCGGCTTTGCTGCAGGTGGTGCAATCCCTGCTTCGGCTGGAGCAGGCCGTTGTGACCGCTGAGCTGGGTTCGATCCGTAAACGGCATCTGCACAAGGGGCTGAAACAAACCTGCCGCAAGGGCAGCAACATTGCCCACGAAGCACTGCAAAAGCATGCCATGGAGCCGATGCATCGCTGGAGAAAGTGGGTCAAGTTGTTACTGTTCCAGAGTGGCTGGTTGCTGGATGAGGCCGCGCCCAAATGGACCCCTCGACTTAAGACACTCGGCAGTGCATTGGGGCGATTGCATGATCTGGACGTACTGGCTGAACAGATGCAAAGTGCGCGCGCCTGTTTCTGGCAACAGGATCTGGATCAGGTAAATACTGGCATTGAGGCCGCCCGTCAAAAAGCGCTTGCCGAGATTGACGCCCTTGCCGAGGGGGTCTACGCGAAGGGGGCCAGCAAGCGTGCAAAACAGTTGTATCGCCGCTGGCAGCATTAGCCGTTCAAAAATTAGACAGTTCGTATATAAGCATATGATTTAAGGAGCCTTTACCTCGATAGACACTGTGTTAATCTGTGGGCATCAGGCGACGGAAGTTGCGCAAATTATGAATCAAGCAGGTATGCCCCCATGTTTTTCAAAAACCTCAGTGTTCGTGCCAAGTTATGGCTATTGATCAGTATTGCCGGTTTGATGCTGCTGTTCCTGACATCGGCAGCCTTGCTGGATATGCGCCACTCACTTCAGCAGGAGCGCAAGGCTCAATTAAGTGCATTACTGGACACCACTCTTAGCTTGACCGCTTCCCTGCAGGCTCGGGTGAAGGCGGGTGAGCTGAGCAATGATGAAGCACGGCAGCAGGCGCGTACTCTGCTGGAAAACATGCGTTATGCCGGTAACGAGTATTTCTTTGTCCTCAATTCCAACGCCGACATTCTGGTACATGGAGGTGATGCATCTCAGGTCGGCCGCAATCTGAAATCAGCCAAAACGCCGGATGGAGTGCCTGTATTTGCCCAGATGGCAGCGATGATCGGCAGCGGCACTCAGGTACAGGAGTTCAGCTATCTCTGGCCCAAGGCCGGCAGTAGTGAACCGCAGCCCAAGCTGACACTGGCCAAACCGTTTGAGCCATGGGGCTGGGTGGTTGGTACCGGGGTCTATATGGACGATCTGAATGCCTCTTTCATGCAGGATGTGTTGCGCATCGGTGCGACTCTGCTCGGAGCCTTGCTGATTCTGATACTGGTTGCCGTTCCCCTGGGCCGTACCATCACGCGTCCGCTTGAAACCATAAGTGACGTGATGAAGCGTGCTGCCAACGGTGATCTTCGGGTGCGTACCGAACTGACCAGCCGGGATGAGCTGGGCAAGGTGGGTCGGCGTATCGATGAGACTCTGGGCGTGTTCCAGGATCTGGTGCATCAGATTGCCGGCTCGGCGACCCAGGTATCAGCCAGCGCCGAGGAACTGGCACGCAGTGCCGAGGAAACCAGCTCCGCGCTGGATGCACAGGCGCAGGAGGCTGAACTGCTGTCCACCGCCATGAATGAGATGGCCGCCAGTGTGCATGAGGTTGCCCGCAGTGCCGGTGAGACAGCGGCTGCGATTGAAAGTGCCGACCATGAAGCCGATGAAGGCAATCATGATGTTGAAGATACCGTTGAACGTATCCAGGCGCTGGCACGCGAGGTTGATGCAGCGGCTGAGGTGATTCAGGCGCTGGAAGGTGACACGGTTCAGATCGGCCAGGTACTGGGTCAGATCCAGGCTATTTCCGAACAGACCAATCTGCTGGCCCTGAATGCTGCGATTGAGGCGGCTCGAGCCGGTGAGTCCGGCCGGGGCTTTGCGGTGGTGGCTGATGAAGTACGTCAGCTGGCACAGCGGACCCAGGGGTCTACCGAAGAAATTCGCAGCATGAACGACCGTCTGCGTTCGGCTGCGCAGAGGGCTGTTGAAGTGATGGAACGCTCCAAGGAGCGTGCGGATGCCAGTGTCACGACAGCTCAGCATGCAGGCAAGGAACTGAGCCGTATCGTGGCACAGATGGCACATATTCGTGATATGGGTGTACAGGTGGCGGCGGCGGCCGAAGAGCAAAGTCAGGTATCGGAGGAGATGAACTCCAATCTGCTGCGTATCACCCAGGCTTCTGAAAGCACGGTAGCAGCCGCGAATACTGTGGCGGCAAGTGGTGAACAGCTGCAGCAGCTGTCACGCAGTCTGCAGCAGCAGATCAATCGCTTCAGTACCTGATCTGGGCCTGCCGCCAACGGGGGGATATACTGGGACGAAATGTATGAACATGCGCGGAGAATTATGAAATATCGCATCATCCCGGTAACCCCGTTCCAGCAGAACTGTACCTTGCTCTGGTGTGAGAAGACCGGCAAGGCAGCCGTGGTCGACCCCGGTGGAGACCTGCACCTTATCAAGGCTGCGATTGCCGAAGAAGGGGTGACGCTGGAAAAGATTCTGCTGACTCACGCTCATATAGACCATGCCGGCGGTACCGCTGCGCTGTCACATGAGCTGGGCCTGACCATTGAAGGGCCGGGTCACGAGGATGAGTTCTGGATTGAGGGATTGCCCAAGCAGAGTCAGATGTTCGGTTTTCCGAATGTGGATGTGTTCACGCCGGACCGTTGGCTGGAAGATGGTGATCGTGTCAGCTTCGGTGAGGTTGAACTGCAGGTGATTCACTGCCCGGGACATACGCCTGGTCACGTCGTGTTTTACCACGCAGATTCGTCACTGGCACTGGTGGGTGATGTTCTGTTTCAGGGCTCCATTGGCCGCACGGACTTCCCGCGGGGGGATCATGCCACCCTTATCCGCTCGATCAAGGAAAAGCTTTTGCCATTGGGCGATGAAATACGCTTCATACCCGGGCACGGTCCCATGTCGACTTTCGGTCAGGAACGGCTGACCAACCCGTTCATTGCGAGCCGGTTTGGCTAATGCTCCCGACTCTTTGAAGAAACGCCACCACTGACGATGAAGGTGGTAACGTCCCCAGCCGGGTGGTTCAGAGTTGTAACCCGGTTGGCAGGAACGATAATCAGGTTTCCGGCAAAGTTGTATGACTGTGGCAAATATACAGCCACCTCGTCATTCAGCCCCCAGTGTGACAGATCATCAGCCGTGATGAATCCGGCAACACGTATACCGGCCTCTTCGCTCAAGCAGACCAGTACCGGCTTGTTGAAGCGCTTGTCATCTCCCAAAAAGGCATTGAACAGATCACCGACAGCGTTGTAGAGCAGCTTAACCAGCGGTATTCGTTTCATCAGCAGCTCAAATTGCCTGACCAGATAACGACCAAGATAGTTATTGGCCAGTATGCCCACCATCGTGATCAACGTCAGAGTCGAGGCGATAGCCAAAAGGGTGGTGGGCCAGCCTGGCTCAAGCTGGGGCAGCAGCTGCTGAAACAGCCGGCCAAGAGCCGAAAACAGGGTGTTGTTAAGCGCCATGAAAATGGCATACACCAGATAAAAGGTGATGACGGCCGGCAGCAGTACCAGCAGTCCTTTGAAAAACAGCCGAATAAGAGTATTCATGGGTATCCCTTTTATTTATGCAGCAGCAGGGCCAGCTCGAACAGCTGAGGGTCGAGCCCCTTGCGATAGCGGATCACGCTGTCGAGTGGGATATCCAGTATGGCACCTTCAGCCACGCCTACCATAATGTCGTTATAACCCGCCAGCAGGTAGCTCACGGCCATGGCGCCAAGACCTGATGCCAGTACCCGATCATGTCCACTTGGATGCCCTCCGCGCTGGATGTGACCGAGAATACAGACCCTTGGGTCTTCGCCCTGTTGCTGTAGTTGTTGAGCCAGTCGGTAGGTAAGGCCGGGCTCACGCCCCTCGGCGACAACAATAATGCCACTGGAGCCCTTCCCCGTTCGACGACTTTCACACAGCTGGCGCCCCAGCTCTTCAATATCCACCTGATATTCAGGCACTATCACCATCTCGGCACCGGCGGCAATGCCCACATGAGTGGCCAGAAAGCCGGAATTGCGGCCCATGACCTCTACCAGGAAGTAACGCTCATGGGAGGAGGCCGTATCGCGAATCTTGTCGATCGCATCCAGGGCGGTATTGACGGCGGTATCAAAACCGATGGTGTCTTCGGTGCCGAAAATGTCGTTGTCGATGGTACCGGGCAGTCCGATAACGGCGATATCGCTTTCTTCAGCCAGCAGATGTGCACCTGTAAGCGAGCCGTCGCCACCAATCACGATCAAAGCACCAACGCCGGCGGCCTTCAGATTGGCAGCGGCCTTCTGCCGTATCTCCGGGTCCTTGAACGCCTCGCAGCGGTCACTTTTCAAAATGGTGCCACCGCGCTGCACGATGTTACGAACAGAGGATGACGTCATCACGCGCAGATCTCCGGCAACCAGCCCACTGTACCCCTTCTGAATACCGTACACCTGCACGCCGCTGTTCAGGGCCGCTCGCACGACACCTCGAACGGCCGGGTTCATGCCGGGTGAGTCTCCACCACTGGTCAGCACCGCAATGGCATCGAAATCACGTATGGGTTCAAGATCAGGCAGACTGTACATAAGCGACTCCCCGGTTATTGGGCCTGCTGACACTATAACTGAATTACTGCGCTATCGTGAGAGAAGTAGAAACGATCCATGTTACGGTTTTTGCAGTAAAAATTGTGTGTTACAGGTTGATGCCAGCGCAATGCTGGCCAATACTGAAAACTCTGAGTCCGACCCGGTACGGGTGAGTGGCCGCAGATTTCCGATCAAACAGGAGAGTTGAACATGGCGTTGAAAAAAACACTGATCTCAGCCGCGATGGCGGCAGGTGTAATGGCTGCAGGACTGACCGCACCAGCAACGGCGAGTGCGGAAAGCTTCATTACCATTGGTACCGGCGGGGTGACGGGAGTCTACTATCCCACCGGCGGTGCCATCTGCCGTCTGGTTAACAAGGATCGTTCCGATCACGGCATTCGCTGTTCGGTCGAAAGCACAGGTGGCTCCATTTACAACCTGAATACGATCCGCGCCGGAGAACTGGACATGGGGGTTGCCCAGTCCGATTGGCAGTTCCATGCCTACAACGGTACGGATGCCTTTGCCGAGCAGGGGGCAAACAAGGATCTGCGCTCCGTATTCTCACTTCACCCCGAGCCGTTCACAGTGGTTGCGCGAGCCAGCGCTGGTATCAAAAACTTTAATGATCTCAAAGGCAAACGGGTCAATATTGGCAACCCTGGTTCAGGTCAGCGCGGTACCATCGAAGTCATCATGAAGGCCAAGGGCTGGACCAACAGTGATTTTGCTCTGGCATCCGAACTGAAGGCCTCCGAGCAGGCCAGTGCACTGTGCGATAACAAGATCGATGCCATGGTCTACGTTGTGGGTCACCCCAGTGGTGCGATCAAGGAAGCCACTACCTCCTGTGACAGCAACCTGGTTGAAGTGAATGACAGCACCATCGACATGTTGGTGAACGAGAACAGCTACTACCGCAAGGCGACCATTCCCGGAGGCATGTATCAGGGCAATCCTGATGATGTTGTAACCTTTGGTGTGGGGGCTACGATTGTCAGCTCTGCCAGTGTACCTGACGATGTAGTTTATCATGTGGTTAAGGCCGTATTCGAGAATTTCGATACCTTCCGCAAGCTGCATCCGGCCTTTGAAAACCTGAGCAAGGAAGAGATGGTACGAGATGCTCTGACCGCACCGTTGCACCCGGGGGCAGAGAAGTACTACAAGGAAGCCGGCCTGCTTTAAGCCCCGGCAGCAGGGGGGCCTGGCCCCCCTGCTCACCCCCTCTTTTCTGTCTGAAACAAGGGTGTAGATCGTGACTCAGGAAGACAAACAGCAAACCTCCAATGACGATATTCAGGCACTGGTCGCACAGTCCGACAGTGGTGCTCGCTCTCCCAAGGGCCTGCCTGGGCGCCTTCTGTGGGGGGTTGCACTGGCCTGGGCCCTGTTTCAGCTCTGGTATGCCTCGCCACTCCCTTTTATGCTGGACTTCGGGGCTATCAATGACTCCAAGGCCCGTGCCATCCATCTGGCATTTGCCATATTTCTGTCCTACACGGCTTATCCGGCACTGAAGCGCTCGCCACGCTTCCATATTCCGATACAGGACTGGATATTTGCACTTCTGGGTGCCTTCTCTGCCGCCTATCTGGTCATATTCGAAGCGGAGCTGGCCGGTCGCTCAGGTGCACCAACCACCGCGGATGTGGTGGTAGCGGTGATGGGGATGCTGCTGTTGCTTGAGGCAACTCGGCGTGCTCTGGGACCTCCTCTTATGGTCGTTGCGGCAGTATTTTTGACATATACCTTCGCAGGCCCTTACATGCCGGATGTGATTGCCCACAAGGGTGCCAGCCTCAACAAGGCGATGTCACATCAGTGGTTAACCACCGAAGGGGTGTTTGGGGTTGCGCTGGGCGTATCCACCAGCTTTGTGTTTCTGTTCGTACTGTTTGGTGCATTGCTCGAAAAGGCGGGTGCAGGCAACTACTTCACCAAGGTTTCATTTTCCCTGTTGGGACACATGCGTGGTGGGCCTGCCAAGGCTGCAGTAGTGTCTTCCGGACTGTCAGGCCTTATATCCGGTTCCTCAATCGCCAATGTGGTAACCACGGGTACCTTTACCATTCCATTGATGAAGCGCGTGGGCTTTCCCGCTTACAAGGCCGGGGCTGTTGAAGTGGCGGCGTCCACCAACGGTCAGCTGACGCCACCGATCATGGGGGCGGCGGCCTTCCTGATGGTTGAATATGTGGGTATTTCCTATATTGAAGTGATTCAGCATGCCATTTTGCCCGCGCTAATCTCTTATATTGCACTGATTTATATTGTGCATCTGGAAGCGCTGAAGGCGGGTATGCAAGGTCTGCCCAAGCGTAATGATGGCGGCACCCTCGCCCAAAGGCTGGCAACCTGGGTTGGTATTGTTGTGGGGGTATGTCTTGTTTCACTAGGACTCTATTACGGCTTTGGCTGGACCAAGAGTTATATAGGCAGTGCCAGTTACTGGATTATGGCCGCGATCGTGCTTGTGGCCTATCTCTGGCTGGTACGCCACTCTGCGGCCTACCCGGACTTGAAGCTGGATGATCCCAACTCCGATATTGTCGAACTCCCGGAAACCGGGCCGACAGTCAAGTCTGGGCTTTACTTCCTGCTGCCGGTTTTTGTACTCGTTTGGTGCCTGACCGTAGAGCGCTTTTCGCCGGGGCTGTCGGCGTTTTGGGCGACTCTGTTCATGATCGTGATTGTGCTTACACATAAACCGATCAAGGCCATGTTTCGCTCTCAGGGTGCGTTTGGGCAGGGGGTAAAGGAAGGTTTTTGCGATCTGCTTGAAGGTCTGGTTACGGGCTCTCGCAATATGATCGGCATCGGTGTGGCAACGGCTGCGGCGGGTATTGTTGTGGGTACTGTCACGCTGACCGGTATCGGTCTGGTAATGACCGAGTTTGTTGAGTTCATTTCAGCTGGCAACATTATGCTGATGCTGTTGTTCACCGCTGTTATCAGCTTGCTGTTGGGTATGGGGCTGCCGACAACAGCCAACTATATTGTCGTATCCACGCTGATGGCCCCGGTTATCGTAACCCTGGGTGCCCAGCAGGGATTGATTGTGCCGTTGATAGCGGTGCACCTGTTTGTGTTCTACTTCGGGATTCTGGCAGATGATACGCCACCGGTTGGACTGGCGGCATTTGCGGCCGCTGCCATTGCACGTTCAGACCCGATCAGGACAGGTGTTCAGGGGTTTACCTATGACATACGAACGGCGATCTTGCCTTTTATGTTCATCTTCAACACCGAATTACTGCTGATAGGCATACAAAGTATCTCGCATCTTCTGGTCACTATCACCACTGCGGTCATTGCGATGCTGATTTTTGCGGCAGCGACTCAGGGATACTGGCTGGTGAAAAGTCGGTGGCATGAGACCTTGTTGCTGTTGCTGGTCGCCTTCACGCTTTTCCGTCCCGGCTTCTGGTGGGATGAGATTTACCCGCCCGTCATCAATGAACCGGCTCAGAAAATTGAGCAGCTGGCAGAGCAGGTACCTGCCGGTGGCCACCTGATGATTCAGGCCAGGGGAATGACTATCGATGGCAACGAAGTCTCTCGATTGATGCGCCTGCCGCTGGAAGAGGGCAGTAGTGGAGCAGAGAGGCTTGAGAATGCGGGTCTGATGCTCAGTATCGAGGATGAAAGCGTGATCGTTGACCTGGTTGCCTTCGGCAGCGCGGCGCAGGATGCGGGTTTCGACTTTGACTGGGAAATACTGTCCATTCAGGTTGAGGCCGATCGACCAGGTAAACAGTGGATGTATCTACCGGCATTGCTGCTGCTGATTGCGCTGGCTTGGCTGCAGATACGTCGGAGACGGGCATCTGAACCAGAGCTACAGGAGGCGTGATGTTTAACAAAATACTGCTGCCGGTTGATATGCAGGATCGAAGTACAGCGCAGGACGCGTTGCGCGAGGCAGCGCGCTATCTTTCCGGGCCAGAGGCTGAGCTGCATGTGATGTCGGTAATGCCCGGGCTCAATATGCCAATGGTCGCCGCCTATTTTCCGGAAGATACGGTCGAGAAAGCGTTGAGAGAGCTTGAGCGTGAGCTCGCGCAGCTGATCAGGGAAACCGTTCCGGAACTGACGCACTGTCATGAACATATCTGTGAAGGCAATGCGGCCAAGCAGATAATCAAGCAGGCAGAAAAACTTGGTATTGATCTGATTGTCATGCCCAGCCACAACTATTCGCGGATGGAAAATATCCTTATCGGCTCGGTTACCTCCCGGGTGGTTGAGCGTGCGCACTGCTCAGTAATGGTGCTGCGTAAAACAAAGCAAAAAAAGTGATATCAGGGCGTTGACAGCAATCCGGATCGCTGTAGAATACGCCACCTCATCAGCGCTGACCGCGCGTTGTTTTCTCCGCCAAGGCAGTGAAAACAAACGAAAAAACGGTTGACACTGAAACGGGCTGCGGTAGAATACGCGCCTCGCTTGAGACAACAGGTTGCACCGAGCAGTTCAACGGTGCGGTTGGTCAA